>JAIRZR010000111.1 GCA_031267155.1 Prevotellaceae bacterium
TCGAAGCTATTTCGGCGCCCGGAGGCGCCATCATCACTTATCGCGTTCCCGGAGACAGGGATATTCTGCAGGTAAAGGCAGTATACAGGCTCACAACGGGACAGCAGTACGAAGTTTCCGCTTCGTTCTACGAAAACAGTTTGACGGTAACGGGTTTCAACGACACTCTGGAACACGAGGCTTTGCTTTATGCAATCAATCGCGCTCAGGAATTGTCGGATCCCGTTCCGGTACGGTTTACTCCCGAAGAATCGTCGCTGTCGAAAACGGCAAAAACCGTCAATATCATCAGCTGTTTCGGCGGAGCAAATTTCAGCTGGATAAACGAAGACGAAGCGCCGCTTGTCTTTGAACTTCTGTCGCAAAATTCACAGGGCGAACTGCAAACGACGCGCATCCTGCAGTCCGAGGTGGACAGCGCATCAGTCAATCTTCGCGGCTATGCATCGGTACCCCAAAAATTCGCGCTTGTCATTACCGACAACTGGGGAAATACGTCCGGCTCCATTTATCCCGACGGAGGAACAGTCACTCCCATCCAGGAAAATAAACTGGACAAAAGCATAATGACGTTCCTTAAACTGGAAAACGACCAGCCGTGGAATCTCTGGGGCGCAAAGGAAGAATATATGATTGACGATGATGTTTCGACCTTTGGCCATACGGATTACAATGCCTTGCCCGCTCCATTTACCATGGATCTCGGCAAACCGGCAAAACTGAGTCGAATATTGCTGTTTCAGTGGCTGTTTGACAACAAATATTACGGTCACGGCAATCCGCGAAGATTCGAAGTATATGGACGCACCGAAAAGCCGTCGCCAAACAGCAACTGGAACGAATGGACAAAAATCATGGATTGCGAACTCATCAAACCTTCGGGACTGACAGGTAATTCAGTTACCAACGAAGACCTGATTTATGCCGAAAAGGGACATGAATTTGATTTTCCGCTGGATCTGGAACCGGTTCGCTATCTCCGATTCAATGTTCTTGGAAACAATTGGGAAGGTCAAAGCTATACCCATATCACCGAACTTACGTTTTACGGTATTTACGTTGAAGAATAAATTAATCAATTAATCAGTAAAGAAATGAAAGTACATAAAAAATTGGCGCTTATTGTCATAAGCCTGTTTATGCTAAGCGCGTGCAGCGACATGATGGATCTGCATCAGGAATATATCAAGGACGGGGAAACGGTTTACATGCCGAAACCCTATCTGGTTCAATTTCTGGCAGGAAAGGAAAGAATCTATTTCGAATGCCTGCTGCGAAACGCAACGAATGTGACCAGTGTAGATATTTTCTGGAACAGGGGAGACTCGTCGCAGATTATTCCCGTAACGCCCGGCGCCGGATTCTACCGGGTAAGCGCATGGATACCCAATATGGGCGAGCAGTCGTACACTTTCGAGGTGCAGACTTCCGATGCGTACGGTCAACATTCGCTCAAAACAAGCGGATTTGCAAACTCGTATGGCGCGCTGTTTCAGGAATCGCTTGTAAACCGTCCGTACAGAAGTTTTGCTCTTACCGACCGCAACAGGGAGGTATCGGTAGAACTGTCGTGGATTGCCGCCGCCGAACGTCTCGTCTGGAGTGAAATCCGTTACGACGACGACGATGGCGACATGCAGGCAATACGTGTATTGCCGTCGGAAACTGCTACGGTATGCGAAAAGGCGACGGTTAATTCTGTTTTCGAATACCGGTCGGCGTTCCTGCCTGAACCGGAGGCTGTGGATACTTTCTACACCGACTGGCAACGGATAATACCCGACCCGAACTACACGCTGGCTATGGATGGCTGGACGGCGACAGCATCGAGTTATGACGGCTCTGCCGGCTCCGGAATCTATAAGTGGGGCACTCCGGATGTGATTTTCCTGAACGGATTTGAATACGTTTGGCATACGCGCTATACCGGTGGCACGGCGCAACTTCCGCACTGGATCGAAATCGACATGCAGAATCTGAAAAGCCTCACAAGACTTGAAGTAACCCGTCATACCGACACAAAGACCCTGCGCGTTATTGCAAGCGAAACGCAGATAAGCGACAAAAACGCTCTGGGAAATATGACGCCGGCGGCAACGCTGGAATATCCCGGCCCTGCGGCTACTACGAATATTACACGCAGCTGTGATTTCGAAACTCCGTTAAGCGCCCGGTATATCTATTTCCATATGCCCGACACTCACCGGAATCCTTATGCAAGTATTCAATTTATCAAAGTATTCGGATGGACGCAGTAAATTTCAATTAAAATTAAAGACGCAAACATGATAAGGAACGGGACTTCGTAAATCTGTCCCGTTCCTTTTTAATTAAAATAAAATCACTACTTTTGCGGATATTTTATTGACAAAAACATTATGGCAATGACAACAAGATTATTCAAACGCATACCGTACGGCAAGTCGAATTTCAGAGATATCATACTCAACGGTTATGCCTATATAGACAAGACGCGGTTTATCGAAGAGCTGGAAAATGAAGATAATCCGAATCATTTTTTTATTCGTCCGCGCAAGTTCGGCAAGTCAATGTTTCTTACAACCTTGCGCAATTACTACGACGTCAATACTAAAGACGAGTTCGAGCAAATATTCGGCAATCTGTACATCGGTAAACATCCCACGCCGGAAAGAAACAGTTACGCCATCATGGAATTTGACTTTTCGGGACTGAATACTGCCAGCGAGGAAAAGTTCGCAAAAAGTTTTTCCAAAGCAGTACAGAGCGCTGTCAGTAAGTTTTTAAGGAAGTATGAACATATCATACCCAAAGCCGGTGATTTCCTGCAGCAAATATTCGGGAAAGAACCGGAAGTTGATGTTCTGACTGATGCATTTAATCTCGCTTTCAACGGGGGAATTAAAATCTACATTATCATCGACGAATATGACCATTTTGCCAATGACCTGATCGCTATGGGAACGCTCGCCGGCAAAGATTTCTACAAAACTATGGTAAGCGCTAACGGCATGGTACGCGACTTTTACGAACGAATCAAAGCGGCAACCAAAGATGACACTGTTTTCCGGACGTTTATTACCGGCATTTCTCCCGTGATGCTTGACGACCTTACCAGCGGCTACAATATTGCCGAAATACTTACGCTCAATCCCAAGTACAACGAAATGCTGGGATTCACGCAGACGGAAGTGGAAACACTGATGGTGGAAACAGGCGTTGATCCTGCCCTGATTAATGTGGACATGGAAGCGTATTATAACGGCTATAAGTTTCATCCGGAGGGCGAAAACAGGGTGTATAATCCTTCGATGATACTGTATTTTTTCGGACAGATACTTATGTACAGGAAACCGCCCAAAAACATTATTGACCCGAATCTTCATACGGATTACGGCCGTTTGCAGCGCCTCGCAAAAAACGACAGGAACCGCGAAACTCTGCTGCAAATCATAAGAGACGGCAGTATCGTTTCCGAAATTCTGGAGAAATTCCCGATAGACATGATTGACGATGACAGCTATTTCATTTCACTGCTGTTCTATATGGGAATGTTGACTGTCGATGAACAGTACCGGTTTCAGTTAAAACTTCGCATTCCCAACTATTCAATCAAAGTACAGTACTGGGAATATCTGGCGAAATATGTTCTGACAACGTCTCCGGATATCACTGTTGAAAGCAGACCGCTGCAGGATGCAATCTATGAGCTGGCAATGAAAGGCGATGTGCAGGGGTTTATTTCCTACATTTCGGAAAACGCTTTCAGCAAGCTCTCCGACCACGATTTGCAGCGTTTCGATGAGAAATACATTCAGGTACTGATGCTGGCATACCTGTTCATGAGCAACATCTACATCCCGATGAGCGAATACGAAGCCGTCCCCGGACGGGCGGATATTTTCCTGCAGCGAAACCCGCTGTATCCCGAAATTCGCTGCGAATGGGTCTTCGAAATAAAATACTGCAAAACCTCAGCCCGGGACAGTGAAATCGCGGAAAAGCGCAGCGAAGGTCTGGAACAGTTGCAGCAGTACCTCCAGTCATACCGGATAAAAGACCGCCCCGGCCTGAAAGGAGTCCTGCTTTTCTTCACCGGCAAAAACAAATTTGAAATAACGGAAATTAAATAAAAACAGTATGACAATGACAGCAAAAACAGGCCGGTGGAAGAACAGCGGCTATAAAATTATCATGTACCTTTGCGGGGGAATTATAAAAATAAATGTGTCATGAACAGTAATTTAATACGGTTTGATTGGGCGGCGAAACGCCTGTTGCGGCAGAAATCCAACTTTGCAGTGCTGGAAGGCTTGCTCTCCACACTGTTGAATGAAGATATCCGCATCGTACGCATACTGGAAAGCGAAGGCAATCAGGAAAACGAAGACGACAAATTCAACAGAGTCGATATGCTGGCTGAAAACAGCAAATATCAGTTATACGAATAGAACTTTACCTTCGCCGGAAAAAAAATATGTCTGAAAAAGCAATACCCCCGGCAGAACAGTTGCTACACTCCTTACTGAGGTACCTCCGGTAAGGAAAAAATCATTATCTTTGTCCTCGAAAATGTAATTAAGTAATAAAAATGGAAACATTGTTACATATAGATATATCGTACGAACAGATTCTTTCGTTAGTCAGGCAAATGCCGGTACAACAAAAAATTAAATTGTCAAAAGAGCTTGAAAAAGAATGTACCGGTGAGATTTTAACAAAACTTTTAACCGCCTTTCATACGGAAGAATTAAGTCTGGACACTATCGACCGAGAAGTCGAAATTGTGAGACAACAAATATATGACCGTCAAAAACATGAAAGTCATATTTGATACGAATGTCTGGATAAGCTTTCTCATCGGCAAACGACTGTCTTTTATCAAAGAATATATTGCTGATGCTCGAATCACTATTATTATTACCGGACAACTCATAGAAGAAATTAAGGAAGTTACCCAAAGAAAACAGTTGAGAAAATATTTCCCTCAAGAAAAGGTTTGGGAATTGCTCAATTTTTTAGATACTATTGCGAAAAAAATCGAGATAAAACCAACTCATTTTATGAGTCGTGACCCTAAAGACAATTTTCTATTAGACCTGACAGATGCTTCCAGTGCCGATTATTTAATAACAGGCGATAAAGATTTGCTTTCTCTTAATCCGTTCAAAACAGCAAAGATTTTGACGCCTGCCGATTTTGAAACAGTGATAAATTTATTCCATTAGATAAATAGACGACGTTCTTTTGCGGCATCGGATGAATCATTTCAAAAAAAAATCAGCATTTTTTTGTTTTCTAAAAATCATTTCCTGCATTCGCCGGACTTTTTAACCGGATTTGTAACCCTTACAGGCGAAGCGAAGCTCGGGATTGCACATGCAGCCTGCTCTCCCTCGAGCTGCGTAGCAGTTCAACCGAAAATGATATAACTCTAAAAAATATCATAAACATTGTACAGGATCTTAATTATCCTTACCTTTGTCCCCGCAAATACGATCCGGAAATTTCGAATCATAATCCGGGAACTTCGGATACGTATACGGAAACTTCGGATATGCATCCGGAAACTTCGGATACGTATACGGAAACTTCGGATATGCATCCGGAAATTTTGGATACGTATCCGGAGACTTCGGATATGCATCCGGGAACTTCGGATACGTATCCGGGAACTTCGGATACATATACGGAAATCCCGGATACGTATCCGGAAACTTCGGATACAGACGGCAGAGATAAAAAAATGCAATTAAAATATATTGATTTATAAATGTTTAATTAGAAAAGAAAATGGGTAAAGACTTTATGCCCCGAACGATTACGGGATTTACAGAGTACATTAAAATCGCTTATCAGAAAGCGTCGGTGAACTTAAACGCATACGGGATTACAGCCGAAAAGTTTGCCGTGATAACTGCCCTTTACAACAAGTACATTGCAAAGGAAGCACTGACGGCAAATCCCGAAACAGCGACAACGGCCAACCGTCAGGCGCGCGATGAAGCACGTGACAAACTGGAAAAAGCATGGCGGCAGTTCCTGAACGAATCCATCCGCTTCAATACCTCGATCAGCATCGCCGACAAGGCGATTTTCGGCATCTCGCCCCGCGACGGCATACGCACCTCGGCGCAGACACCGGCCGATACAGGCAGCGTGAACGTGAAACGCCTGGGCGCCTTCGAGTATGAAGCCACCGTGACAGACGAAAAAACCTCGAAGCGCAAGCTCCCGGCACACGCCGCAGGCAGTTACCTCTATCTGGCAATTTCCGAACCCGGCGTCCTGCCCGAAGACATCAGCGCATACCGGAAACTGGATTTCTCGTCCAATGCGCATCACCGGCTGCGCTTCTCCCCCTCCGAACTGGGCAGGCAGGCGAACGTCTATGCCCGCTATTCCAACCTGCATGGAAAGGAAGGCC
>JAIRZR010000266.1 GCA_031267155.1 Prevotellaceae bacterium
TTGCTCCGCCCGGAGTGCAGCGCGCTTATGGGATGACCGGTCAGTCGCCGACCATAATTCCATATCCTTTGCCGTAAACACGTTTTATTTTTATTCCCGGATAACAGTCTAATACCTTTCTTATTTTTGATATTGACGAATCAAGATAATTATTCAAACTTGGATGATCGTTTTTCCATACGGAACATAACAAATCCTTACGGGAAACGATTTCATTTTGTTTCCGAAGCAAAACCGATAAAACCCGAGCCTCCCTGTCGTGAAGGGTGTAAGTATCATTATTAATCCTGACTTCCTGATTGCAAATCGTTATATGGTAACCGCCCGGATTATATTTTTCCATTTCCGGCGGATTGAGAAGTCTTTTTACCTGCGCAAGGAGAACCTGAGGGACAATCGGCTTTTGGACATAATTGACCGCTCCCAGATCGTATCCTTTCACCTGGTTGTCCGTACCGTATTCCGTACCGGTCATCATGATTACCGGGATACTGTTATTCACCTCCCGAATCTTCTTCATAACTTCAAAGCCGCTTATTCCCGGCAACATAACATCCAGCAAAACAACAGAAAAATGTTCCCTTTTATATGCCCTGACCGCCTCCTCGCCGGAAATGACATGTATTACCTCATAATCATTTTCTTCAAAGAAATCTTTCAGCACCAATGCCAGTACCGCATCGTCCTCCACAATCAGAATCCTGGGACAAACCATAGCCAGTCAATTTACAATATTATTATCAACCGGCATAAGGACAATAAACTCACTGCCGGATCCCACACCGCGGCTGTTTGCCTCGACGACACCACCATGCGATTCGACGATGGACTTGACGTAAGTAAGTCCAAGCCCATATCCCGGCCTGCGCCGCACAGCACGATGGCGGGCGCGATAAAATCTGTCGAATATGCGTTTAAGGTCGGAAGCAGAGATCCCTATGCCGTTATCTTTTACGGATATGCGTAAATATTCGCCCTTGTAATCAACCGACAAATCAATCACCAAATCTTCGCCGGAATATTTAATCGCATTCTCAATCAGGTTCTCAATGACGTTGGCAAAATGAAGCCTTTCGGCGCATATCACCGGATGCTCCGGCCGGATATGCAGGTTTATTTTCACCGGTTCATTATTATATCCCATAGCATCAGGCATTTTTCCCGGCAAGCGATACCTCGCTGTTAATGTCTCCAGAAACGGGCGTACTTCAATTTCCGATTTATCAAGCGACAGGGTAGACTTGTCATTATTGCTGATCTGCTGTATACGGATTATGTATGCCGTCAACTTGTTCAATTCAGTCATCGTCAGCAGCGCGTATTGCGATGCTTTGGCCACATTATTTTTTTCGAGATAATGCGGAATCAGCGACACAAGGCTAACCGCGGCAGATATAGGCCGGCGAAATTCGTGTGTCATTGAATCAACGGAATCCTGACGCATCTTTTCTTTTTTCCACTGGATGATGATTGTACGTCCAAGCGCAAATAAACATGCGATTGCTATAGTAACAAGCACGATTGATTGGTAAATCATACGCCGGAGAAGCGTTATGGAAGGATTGTCAACATACGCTTTCACCCCCATACTGCCTGTAATATCTATTACCATCATATTCGACGATGCATACAGGCCCGCACCCGGATATGAATCCGGGTGCGATGAACTTATCAGCCTGTTACCGTTAAGATCATAATGTTCAACATACGTATCCTTTACCGGAAATTTACTGCTCTGCATTTCCCGGAAAAAAATTTCATTTAAACGTGAAATGTTAAGAGGGACAGTATCATTCATCATATATTGCATAATCTTATGATTTGCATTAGGATCCTGGCGATCAATAACAACCTCAACAGTAGTACCATCTCCCTTGATAGTCTTTTTAACATATCTCGATGTATCGCCATCTTCCGTATATAAAGAAAATGCAGAAAAACCTCCCAGATGTTCTCCCCTTTCCGTTACTTCCATATATACGGCTTTTTCCATCGCATTATTTATATCAAGGACTATTTCTTTCTCATAAGAGTTGTACTTATTAACAACCCAATATCCCTGATTAGCCACAATAGCTATCATTGGTACACTGATAATAACATATATAACTCTTCTTTTCATTCGATACGTATTTAATTTGATATTACAAAAATAATACTTTCCCATAAAAAAAAACAGAATTGAGACAGAATTTAATTTGTTATTCAAAAAAAATACTACTTTATTTGCATCGTAAATTTTAAAATGATGTACTTATGAAAAAGAAATTATTGTTATTCACCGGCATGTTAGCCATTGGAACTATTGCTGCATTCAACATCCATGTTGTTGAAAATGAAGTCGGAGACATTCGTCTTCAGAATATTGAAATGCTCTCTTTCGGAGAGAATGAGTACGTAAACTGTTTTGCCACAGGCAGTCTTAATTGTCCTGTAAATGGAGCAAAAGTTATGTACACATGGTAAAAGTTGCGTATATATCTGTTGTTTGCTATCTTTTAATCGCGTGTTCGGATAAAAGCGAAAGTATTCTGTTTCCCGAAACAGTTCGGTTATCCGTTTCGAGCGTTTACACTACAGATATATACATGCGCTATCCTTACAGGATCAGGGCGGCCGATTCCGCAATTTATGTCATGGACCTGCATGCAGCCGAACATTACATTCACAAGCTATCGGATGAGAAAAACATGAAAACGATTGCTTCGTACGGAAAACGGGGCGAAGGGCCGGAAGAGCTTTTGGATGCGGAAAATATACGTTTGGATTCGAAAAGCAGGCTTTGGACGCTCGACGCCAACAGGCATAAATTAACGCGATGGGACAGTTGCGGACAAAAAGAGATTAACTTGAGTCCGCAACTTCTCCGCTCGCTCGATTTCGCTCTGATCAATGATTCGACATTTATCGTTCCCGACTATACCGGCGAAAACCGGATCTGCATTATTGACGAAAACGGACAAATCATCAAAAAACTCTTTTCAATCCCGGATAAAAGCCGGCATAACGTTTCACCGGCATCTCTTGCACAGGCATGGCGTTCATTTATTGACTATAATCGCGAAACCGGCATACTTGCCATTGTCACACAGCTTGGGCAGGTCATAGAACTATACGACATGAAGGAAGAACGGCGCATCGCTTCAATAAATACGGAAAACGGAGCGCCCGAGTTTTTCGAAAAACAGGGTTATGCCATACCTGACGGCATCATGGGATATAGCGACGTATATGTCTCCGAATCCGCCATATACGCTTTGTTCTGGGGATCTTCGTTCGAAGATATACGCCGGGGAAAAGTCAAAAACGAGGGAGGAAACAGAATCCGGGTATTTAACACTGAAGGCATACCTTTGAAAGAGTACATCCTTGACAGGTACATAACGGGATTCCGTATTGATGAAACAAACGGCAAATTTCTGGCCTTGGACGTAAACGACGACCAGCCAATCATAGAATATAAATTTGAAACAAGGTATGAGAACTAAAGTTACATATACGGCAATTGCAATGTTAAATGCAGTGATACGGTTTATACTGAAAAGAATACTGTGTCTGTCTGCAAGTTCGTTGTACAAGAAAACGCTATATCAAAATTTCTGTTACGAGCGAGGTAAAATGGTTGCTTCGCAATACAGGAAAAGATATACTATTTGGAAGTTGGGGAAGAACAAATTCACCTGAGTTAGCCTTTGCCATAGTTTTCCTGTTGGCAAAGACAGTAACCGGTTCAAAGTAGAACTTCAAAAGGAAAGAAAACGTGAAGGGTTTCACACGGGAAAAAGGAGACTAAAACAAATTTATTATAAACGAATAAAAAATATATTATGAGAAAAAAGATTTTATTAGTATCCGCGATTATTGCGTTGGGTACGGTTGTTGCACATAATATCAATGTCAATTCGAAAAACAATTCCAGCATTGATCTTACATTAGCGAATGTCGAAGCGCTCGCTTTGGGAGAAGCGAATCCGAATCATTGCTCAACAAGCTGTACTTATAATTCGTGTGGAGAGATAGGTATAGGCGGAACCTGGTTCCAATTGTATTATTGCAATTATGGTTGGCCTATTGGATGGTAATGGATTGACGAAGAGGATATTCAGCATATAGCAGAATATCCTCTTTTTAAAAAAGATCAGGCAATTATGAAGATTATAATAAAAACAGCGATTTTTCTCCTTGGGATAATTTTATGCACATGTACGGCAGAGAAAAAATCGATTTTTTTGCAACATGCTACCTTGTTGCACGGGAAGGCCGTGAATGTAGACTGTCTGATCGGACAGCCCTACGAGATCGTGTGCATTGATACTTTGTTGATTTTTTCGGATTTTTATGATCATCAGACGGTCACCTTGCTTGATATCAGGAACGATCGTTTCCTTGGCCGTTTTCTGCCGGTGGGGAACGGGCCGGGCGAAGTGATTTTACCGGTACGGCTGTTTGAAGCATCCGAAAAGGAACTGGGGGTCTTTATGCCACAGTGGGGTTGCTTCTATCTGTTAGAATTACCGGGTATGGAATTGCGCGAAAAGATATTCTTTGAAGACCGGCCGATCACAGTGAAAAAGACAAAGAATTATTACGTGGGAGCGGGAACCTTCAGGCCAAACGGAACGAATCCTTCGAGCCAAAGCGATGCGGATAACAGACAAAACGGCAGGTATCACCTGTATGATTCTTCGGGCAAACTGATGCATAAGGCGGGCGAATATCCTTTCGGCGGGAAAGACGACCGGATGGAAGCCATCCGGAAGTTTATTCTGTATCAGGGATACCTGTGTGCAAATCCAGGCAGCAATTTCTTCGCGCATGGCTCTGAATTTTGCGATAATCTGGAATTTTTTGAGACTCAAAAAGAGCAAAGCCGGTTATTGAAAAAATATGAAACGCATGACACCACGGCTGAGTTCCGGGAACAGAGACTGACCATAACAGATAACACAGAGAAGAACTATACATGGGCTTACGGTACGGAGCAGTACTGTTACTTTCTTTATTGCGGTTTAACCCGGGAAGAAAGTATCAGGAAAAAGCTTTTCAAAAACCATGTGATTGTTTTCGACTGGAACGGCAATCATGTCAAGACCTTCGAAACGGACGTGAATATCCAAACGTTTTGTATCGACGAGGTCAATCGTGTGATGTACGGCTTTGTTACAGTAGAGGATGAGTTTGTATTAATGCGTTTCCCATTTGAAATTTAAATAATTAATCATGAAACATGTAATAAGTAAAAATGTAATTATGTTGCTTTTCGCCGGCTCTGCGCTGTTTTTGCCGGCACAGTCCCCTTTTGTCGAAAATGCGATGCCCCTCCATGGAGAACCGATTGCCGTGGACTGCGGACTGACGTATCCGTTTGAAATGTCGCTCGTTAATTCCTGCCTGATTTTTGCAGATCGTTATGAAGGCAAGACAGTTGCAGTGTTCGACACAAAGGCCGGGAAATGTCTCGGCTGGTATATTCCGCAGGGCAGTGGCGCCGGAGAAATGCAAGGCGGGCCGATGCGTTTCAGTTCTTCCGACGGAAAATTGCAGATATATCAGCCTTCGTCGGGAAATCTGTATACATTCAGCGTCCCGGCAATGAAACTGCAAAAGACGGTCTCATTCGCAAGTGATCCGGCGACCGGCAGGCAAAATCTTGATCAAGTCCGGAAGTTGCAGGATGAATATGTAGGCACCGGCCGGTTTGAGAAGGGACGGTTTTGCCTGTACAACAAGCGAGGGAAAGAAATGCGGCAGACCGGCGAATATCCTTTCGAAGGAGAATCGATGGATGCGGGTAAACGTTCTCTGTTTTATAACGGACAGATAGGCGCCAGTCCTGAAGGTACAGCGTTCGTCGTCTGTTCCTGGTTGTGCGACAATCTTGAATTTTATGAAATTCATGAGAAGGAAGTCCGCCGGTTGAAAAAATACGGTACACACGATGTGGATGTGTCCTGGCGCGAAAACAGAACTTTTGCAAACGAAAATACCTTGTCCGGATATATTCATGTATATGAAACAAACAATTATTGTTACCTGCTTTACAGCGGAGAAAAAGGCCTCCAGGTCGATGGAAAATGGCTTTTTGTATTCGACTGGCAAGGGAACCACCTGAAAAGTTATGAACTTGATATGTCTGTACATAAATTTTGCGTAGATGAAATCGGTCAAATCCTGTACGGTATAGTTCGGAACGGCGATAAGTCAGAAATACGGAGTTTTAAACTGTAACATGATGAAAAAGCATTTGTATCTATTGGGAATATTTCTCTATACTGTTTTATCTGCCGCCAACCCTGCCGGAGCGGAAACGATGCAAAAATCCGTTCTTTGCAAAGGGACTGTACTGAACAGCGAAACAGGCCGTCCCATACCTGGCGTGGCATTATATACGGATAATAAAATCAGTGGAATAACAACTGATGCGAACGGCGAATATCAGCTTAAAGTAACGGAGGGAACAAAGGTTCGCTTTAAAAAGGAAGGTTATATCTGGAAGACCGTTACTGTGATTCATCAGGAGAAGCAGAAAATCCACCTTTCGCCAAGTCAAGGTGCGATATTATCCAATGGAGGAGAGAAAATGACGGAAATAGAGTATGACGGAGTATCTATACCGGAAGAGGAATGGCCGCAGATCAATCCTGAAGAGATTGGCAGCATGAATATGCTCAAATCGAATAACAATACTGTGAAATTAGTGATAAAAAGCAAATAATTTGATTGTGTATGAAGTTTGAAATATTTTTAATATCCATATTATTGCTTTCTTGTCATTCGAATAAAAATAACGAAACGGAAAAAATTAAATTAATTGTTCGGGAATGGCAAAATAAAACAATTAAAATTCCCCCTGGATCAATAGAATACAAAGTAACAGGGCGTGATACAATATGTCCCGATATATGGAGTAAACCATACAAGATATTGACTTATGTTGACTCCATTGGCTGTACCGGCTGTCAACTCGGCTTGCCTCAATGGAAACAATTTATAGACTTGTCTGTTATTGAACAATTGGATATTGGTTTTATTTTCATTGTGCATTCTGTTGACTATGAAATTTTTGAATTGATGTTGCAGGAAAGTGATTTTCATTATCCCATCATTTATGATCGAAATAACGATTTTGACAAGCTAAACCATTTTTCCAAATCTGCTTACCGCACTTTTCTTATAGACAAAGACAATAAAGTCTTACTGTTAGGATCGCCGGTCTATAACCCGGAATTGATTAAATTATACAAGAAAACAATTAATGCGAATCAGCAGTAACTAAATAAATTATTGTCAAAAAAAACGTCCGGATAATAAAAAAACAGTATCTTTGAAATTGAGATAAATAACATATCATTAAACGAAAAAAATTAAAAGACAATGGAAGACAAACATGCTTTATTTATCCCTGACGACGTCGTGTCGCAGGTATTGAGCCTGGTCAATCAGGCTAAAGGGCTACTGTTGCCCTACGTAACACCGCTCACGCCCGCCGAACGGCATACGTTGCCGAAAATGGGCGAGAAGACACTCAGTTTCGTGGAAAAAGCCCACGAATTTGCCGTGCAGAATCCCAATCTCTGTCCGCCGTATCTCAACATGGCAGCGTTCAACACGGATTTTGCCGATGTACACAATCTTTTGATGCTCAACAACGTCACGCTGCAACTCCACGAGTACACCGACGACACCGCCATGACCTCCGGCAGCGAAGCCTATCAGGCCGCGCTCGTCTTCTACAACTCCGTGAAAATGGCCGCCCGTCAGGACATCCCCGGCGCCAAAGCCGTTTACGAGGAATTACGGAAGCGTTTCCCCAACACACGGCACAGACCCGTCGAAACGGACGCGGAAAACAGCGACGGGATTGCCTGAAAATCCGGTTTTGATACTCCGAAAGTCAAATTTGACTCTCAAAGAGTCGAAATCGGTTCTCAGAGAATCGAAATCGGCTCTCGGAGAGTCGAAATTGACTCTCAAAGAGTCGAAATCGGTTCTCGGAGAATCGAAATCGGCTCTCAGAGAATCGAAATCGGCTCTCGGAGAATCGAAATCGGCTCTCGGAGAATCGAAATTGATTCTCGGAGAGTTGAAATTGGTTCTCAGAGAATCAAAATTGACTCTCTGAGAATCAAAACCGGTTCTCGGAACAGGCTAATTTTTAAAATCTAAATTTATTATTGATTTATCTAAAATGGCCCCAATGAATACTTACATATCGGTCATATTAATATTTAAGCGAAACCTCTGCTCCGTTCAGTCATTAATAATTATTGCGACACTGTCGCCGCGGCTGATTGCGATCCGGATTGATTTGTCTGCAGACATCAATTTGCGCAGGGACGACATGCTTTTATTCATATAGTCTTTCCCGTTCTCATTATCGCCCCATACCCGTGATATGATCTCATCTCTCTTCTGCGAATTATTTTTATTTAACAAAAGGATTTGCAAAAGATTACAATCGCGGGATGGCAATTTGCATGACTTGCCGCAAGAGTTCAATTCATGGCTGACCATATCAAGCCATGTATTTCGTGTAATATGGACGATTGGATTTTGCTCTGCAGGGGTTCTTTGCAGCATTCTGCGTACCCGGGCTAACACCTCGCTAAATTCAACATCCTTACGGATATAATCATCCGCCCCTATCATCAGGCCTTTAACCGCTTTGCCGGATTCGAGGATTGACGTCAGGAATATCACCGGAATGAACGGATTTTTCTCCCGAATCTCTTTTGCTACCTGAAACCCGTTCAACCGGGGCATATTCACATCAAGCAACACAATATTCGGCAAATTTTCCCTGTACATATCGATGGCTTCCTGCCCGTTTTTAGCCCACATGACCAGATACCCGTTATCTTGAAAATCTTTTATATACAGATTTGCCATATCCCTGTCGTCTTCCGCATACAGTATTACATGTTTCATATCGTCGATTTCTGTTTAATTGCCGGAAGCATAAGAATAAACTCGCTGCCTTTCCCGTATTCGCTTTTCGCCTTCACGTCTCCGCCGTGCGCCTTAGCCACTATTTTTACATAATAAAGCCCAAAGCCGAGTCCATACCTGCGCAACGATTTCCGTTCCGGCACACGGAAATCCTTCTCAAAAAGATAGCGCATATACTCCCCGGGAATCCCCACTCCACAATCCTTCACCGAAACGCAAATTCTCCCGTTCCCGTCATAGCAACGGACACAGATGTCAGGTTTCTCTCCGGAATATTTGGCAGCATTATCAATCAGATTCATCACGGCATTACCGAAATGATACGAATCAATATTTGCCGTGTCGAAAGAATTTTCACTGATGAAACGAATCTTATAGTCGTTAACATCTGCATTATGCCGGTCGACTGTATCCCTTACACATTTACAGACCGACTCCGGTTGCAGGTGAATGTTTAAAGCCTTATCCATCGACGATGCCGCCTGCAGTTTTTCAATCATCAGCGACAGCCGCTTCACCTTACGTTTCACCGCATCCATATATTCCCACTGCGTTTCGTCCGTTTTTACGCGGGACATTACATTGCCAAGATAATCAACCGGGTTCTTCAGGTCATGAATGATACTGTTCACCATGTCTTCCTTCATTTCCGACAGTTTTTTCTGATAAAAGATCGTACCGACAACAAATCTCAGAATAAGGACAAGCAGGACTACAACAGCGAACGAAACAATCATCCTGTCTCTTATTTGCCGGAACATGCCATAATAAGAACCGTCCAGCCTTGCGACAAGAAACTCCCTGTCCTCCAGGCCCAGCGGTATTGTATCCGTCGACAGGCTATAACGGCTGTAATTCATCTCCGGCAGCGTTTGTTCCATAACATTATTCTCCCCGTCAATCTTCGCCAGCACATACGACTGGGTTATGCCCTGAGCTGTCAATGCCGCCCTGTATGCAGAATCAAGGCGGGGCAGGCTTATACCCGTATAATGATATTGACAATAGACATCTTTTGTATATTCATGCCATTCTTCATCCGTCTTGCATTCACGCACAATTTTCTTAGGCTCAGGATAAACGACAGTTACAGTCACTGTTTTATCTTCAATCGAGCCTCCCCAGCCTTCACTCTTTACATCAACACCTTCTCTCTTTAATATGTCTAAACGTTCCATATCAGAACGTTTGATATCTAACGACAACACATCTTTCAATAACGATGAAGACTTGAGTTCGACCTGAGTCTGTTCCGCCCGGAACATCCAGTCTATCCATAAATACTGCACAACCATTAATATAATAACCCCTGCAACAGCTGCACATACCGAAAGTTTAATTCGTTTATTCATACAACATTTGTTTTTTATCAAAAAAAGGAACCTAAAAGGAACCTAACTTGTTTTTATTATATATATTTTTGTCCTGCAAATATAATAAACTTTTGACATTATGAAACGTAAAAAACTTTTTATTTTCTCTGCCATATTGGCAATCGCAACATTAGCAGCGATTAATGCCAGTGTATACACGAATAGAAACGAATTATCCGATATTTCTTTGGATAATATCGAAGCTCTGGCCGAAGAAATCGATCTATCGGATTGTAGTCCTGTAAGAGGCATTTGTCATAAATATGGGATAACATATCATAATATTGCATTCGAGTAAATATGGCAACTAAAGTTCACATACCTCTCCTGTGCGTATCCGTCCTCTGTTCATCCTGTTCAAATGAAAACGGCATGAACATGAATCCGGTAGAATATTTCAATTCCGCAGAACCTTTAGCGGGCGATTCCATCCTGGCTTTCGATGATTATGGCATCTACAAGCCGGTGTCTGTCGCAATGAACAACAACAATATTTATACGCAAAACGATGGCGACGAAGATATCGTCAGCGTCATCAACCGCGCTACGCAGGAAAAGAAATCTTTGCTGAAAAGAGGCGAAGGGCCGGGAGAGGTATTGAACATTTCGTACATATCCATGTCGGACGATGCAGTCACAACCGTGGAAAGCAACAGGAAATTCCTGATAGAAATACCTTTCGACACACATGCGCCCGTATTCACCCTCTTGCCCGAAGATTACGGAGCATACACTTCGATAATCAAAGGGAGAGATGGCATCGTTCTGCTCGGCTGTTTCAAAGACGGACGCTACATGTATTACAAGCCATCGGAAAAGAAAACCGTTTTTTTCGGGGATTATCGCGTACACAGTAAATACAGGTATCTCGACAATTTCGCCAGAAGCCTCATTTATTTAAGTAGCAAGATTGCCGTTAAGCCGGACATGACGCGCTTTGTGGCCATCAACTTCAACTGCGGCGTTATTGACATTAACGGGATAAGCAACGATTCCATTATCAACCTCAAACAACTGGATTTCCATTACCAGGACATCGTCGTCAGAGGCAGCCGGGAAGATCCGCACGTCTCGACAAGGAGGAGTAACAGGAACGGATTCTTCGACGTAGCGACAAGCGACGAACATATCTACGCCATTTATTCCGGGAAATCATTCGACGAAGCAGGGCTGTCCTTAGACCACTGCGAATACCTGATGGTCTTCGACTGGGATGGAAACCCCATCCGGTGCTACAAGCCAGACATACCGCTATATGCAATCTGCCACAACCAACAGGACAACGCAGTTTACGGAATACATATCGGAAACGAAGCCAAACTTTATAAATTCAGGATATGAGAATACATCTTTTAATCATCACAGCATCGATAGCCGTTTGTTTTTCTTCCTGCCGGAGAAACAAAGAAAAAGACTACGCCGTCAAAATCGTTACCGAATGGACCGGCAAAGAAGTCCGTTTCCCCGAAGGAATACCCTGTACTTCTATGGGGAAAGACACTACCTGCGTGGACTTACATAGCGATAATTACAAGATAATGCTTTATGTAGATTCACTTGGTTGCACAAGTTGCCGCTTAAAGTTAAGCGAATGGAATAAAATCATGAGAGAATCCGACACCGTTTTCATCCGGAAGCCTGAATTTGTACTCTTCTTCCAGCCCAAAAAGAAAGACGAAAAAGAATTAGCGTTCATCTTCAGGCAAAACGGATTCCGCCACCCGGTATTTGTAGATAAGGAAAATGAAATCGGGAAACTGAACAATTTCCCTTCCAAACTCGAATACCAATGTTTCCTGCTCGACAAGGACAACAAGGTCATCATCGTCGGTAACCCGTCGCTTAATCTGAAAGTATGGGAATTGTATAAGCGGCAAATCAGTGGAAACACGCAGCCGGAACCGAAAGCGGTACAGACATCCGTACAGGCTGAAATGCTGAAGCAAAACCTTGGAACGATGAAAACAGGCGAAACATATACATGTACATTCATACTAACAAACACAGGTGGTGCTCCACTTGTAATAATGGACATTAAGACTACATGCGGCTGTACGGTCCCGACCTGGAGCCGGCAACCGGTAGCGCCGGGAACAACGACAGAAATAAAAGTAGAAGTAACGCCAGACACACCGGGAAGTTTCAGAAAGACAGTCACAGTGTACGGCAATATAGATAATACCCCGCTACAATTGTTGGTAATGGGAGAAGTAACCGATTAATATAATAATGTGGAATATGTCAGTGAAACAATTAAAAACAACTTGGGGAAAAAGGGCTGAGAGTTCTTTTGATTTTGTAAAAAAAACGAAACTCTCTGTCCCGGATTCCCTCCAAAAAAGAAAGGAGGTATTATGTAAAAATACGGAATTAATCTGATAATTTTCATGCAAGGCAGAAAATTATAAAAGAGAACGCGGGGAGCCGGTAATCTTCCGAGATAGCTCTTTTAGCCCGTAGCAGGACAAGTTTACGAAAGCCGCAAGGCATATTACCAAAATAAATTATTTATTAATATTCTAAATTTAGAAGGTATGAAAAAGAAAATTTTAATTTTTGTTTCTGTGGCAGTTATTTCTGCCGCATCAGGCTGGAATTTCAGCCAAAATCGTAATGAAGTTGCATTGTCCGATATGGCATTGGAGAACATTGAGGCATTGGCGGATGAAACTATAGGAGGGGGATCTTTTTGTTATTGTGTAATGCATATTCCATGTTTTAGCAGTAATGGATCTCAGTCAGGATCTAATAGTTCGTCGAGTTATACTGGGCCAAATTGTAATAAAAGTTTCCATTCTCACAATTGTTCGTCGTGTAGGATTCATACAACAAATTGTTGACAGACAACCAAACAAAAACTTCTCGAGGCAGATTAATTCTCGGAAGTTTTTGTTTTATTGCGTTACTAATATTTTAGCTATATGAAACAAATTTATGCTATAATGCTTTTGCTGTCTTTGCTTTGTTCCTGCGGGACAAGAAATGACAAAGATAAATCTATCGTTATTGATCTGACGGAAAAACAGGAAATTGCATTATCCGACGTTATCCGTCAAGTCAGGATATTGCCATTAATCATGTCGGAAACGGATTTATTGGGGAATATAAAAGACGTTTGTACGATCGGTGACACAGTGTATATTCTGGATGACCTGACGGCTTCATTATGGGCTTTTGACAAAAACAGCGGCCGGTTAATCACTCAGGCATGTCACCGGGGAAACGGCCCCAACGAATATGTCAATCCGATAGCGATTACGTCGGACGCCGACAGGCTTTACCTGTTAGATCTTCCGACAAACCACATCATAAGCTACGACAAAGCGCTTGACCCGCTGGAGACGATTTCACTCCCTTTTCCTGCATCGGATTTTATCGCAACCGATGACGGCTTTTTTCTGCATAACCTGGCAAAGGTGGAAATGCTCGGCAAAGTAGTTCGTGTGGACAGAAAAGGAGTCGTGAATGGAAGTTATATACCGTTCCCCAACACAAATGATGATACGGAGGGATATTTTGGAGGCGCGGGGAAGTGCTTCATGAAACCGGACGGCAAGGCCGTATTTTTTTCGGAAGCCTACTCGAATAAAATCTACACTTTGGATACGGAAGGAAGCAATTTGTTCCGTCAACTGGATTTTATGAATTACAATCCACCTGCGAACAGGTCTGTGAATCGCATACCGGATCTTTTTGAGCGGCCTTATGCCCTTTGTGATAATTTCTTTATATTGGAAAATTGCCTTGTCTTCGGTTTTTTAAAAGATATGGAACATTATTACTGCTTTTATGAGCCATCCACAGGCATACGGAAAACCGGTAAAGTCCGGGATGGCAAAGACGGGTTGCCGTTTTATCCCCGCTGGCAATCAGGCAAATCATTAGTGGGCGCATGTCTTTATGAAGATATAAAAGAGAGAGCGGATATTAATAAATATTCCATTATACAACTTGATACGGCTCGGCTGGATGAGGAAATGACATTGTTGCTGTTTTATGATGTATTTTAAATTGTATGTTGCTCCGTCCGGCGTAGCGTCTCGCTACATCGCGTTAGAGACAATTGGTTCTCTGAGAGTCGAAATTGACTCTCCGAAAACCGAATATGAATATATTATGCACAAGAAGTGTACTGTCGATTATACCGGCCTGTTTGTATTTAAGAACCGGTATTATTTTTTCAGTAACTCCGGATTTGAGAAATCCCGGGGCAATAACTATATCATGGTTACGGATTCTCTTTTTAATCCCATTTTCGAAGGCTGGAAATGCAATTTCAGGACACACCAGTTTCTATCCGTCGCGGAAAATACGTACAATGTCAACAATCGGGTTTTCACACATCACTACCTGCAACCATACATATACGAAATAACCGACAGTAACTGCAAACTCCACGCCACGTTGTCTTTTGAAGGCTTCGCGTTCCCGGCCCTCCCGGGTTCATCCTCCGATCAGGAACAGTCCCAGTACATGGATGAACTGGACAATTCCTCTGAAAAGATTGCCGCTTACGGCATTTTTGAATCGAACGATATACGGTTCATTCAACTGTTCGTAGGGAAACGGCCTTACTTCGCGATACACAACAAAATGACAAACATGTCTGCGATCTTCGACGCAAAAAACTACGTCAACTCCATGGGTTTGGATGCCGGCCCTCTTCCGGTGGGAGCAACAGGCGAGGAGATTGTTTGCATGATTACTGCAAGTCAGAAAATTAACAGGGAAAATATCAGAGACCCTGCATTTGCAGAAATTGTCGGCAACATGAAAGAAGACGACAATCCCGTACTGTGTTTTTTTAAATGGAAATAATATATGAGAAAATTTTTGTGCTTACCGGTTACAACATTCATCTTATATACAATTATATTATTAAACTAAAAAATTAAATGACAAATGGAAGACAAACATGCTTTATTCATCCCTGACGACGTTGTGTCGCAGGTATTGAGCCTGGTCAATCAGGCTAAAGGGCTGTTGCAGCCCTACGTAACCCCGCTCACGCCCGCCGAACGGCACACGTTGCCGAAAATGGGCGAGAAGACACTCAGTTTCGTGGAAAAAGCTCACGAATTTGCCGTGCAGAATCCCAATCTCTGTCCGCCGTATCTTGATATGACGGCGTTCAACACGGATTTTGCCGATGTACACAGCCTTTTGATGCTCAACAATGTCACGCTGCAACTCCACGAGTACACCGACGACACCGCCATGACCTCCGGCAGCGAAGCCTTTCAGGCCGCACTCGTCTTCTACAACTCCGTGAAAATGGCTGCCCGTCAGAACATCCCCGGCGCCAAAGCCGTTTACGAGGAATTACGGAAACGTTTCCCCAACACGCGGCATAAACCCGTCGAAACGGATGCAAAAAAAAGCGACGAGACTGCTTGAAAATCCGGTTTTGATACCAAATTAATGTGAGAATGTGGAATATGTCAACGAAACAATTAAAAATAACTTGGAGAAAAAGGGCGGAGAGCACATCGGCTTTTACAAAAGATATGAAACTCTCCGTCCCGGCTTCCCTCCAAAAAAGAAAGGAGGTGCGTGGCAAAGATACGGAATTAATCTGATAATTTTCATGCAAGGCAGAAAATTATAAAAGAGAGCGCGGGGGAGCCGGTAGTCTTCCGATAGTTCTTTTGGCTTGCAACAGGACAAGTTTACAAAAGCCGTAAGGCATACTACCAAACAAATTAACTAATCATTTTAAAATTATAACTATGAATAAAAAAAAGATTTTTGGCTCCTTAGCCATTTTAGCAATCGCAGCAATGGCTGTATTTAATATTAATGTCAACTCACGGGACAAGAGTTTATCCGATGTGGCATTAAAGAATATAGAGGCATTGGCATGGGAATATATATCAGTAATAGATTGTTATACAAAATGTTCGCCTAATTCGAATTGGTACTGTACTATAACATTATACTACAATGATATTGTAGTGCAATCTATTACATGTACCGGTTTTAAGCCTGGATTGTTCGGATATTATTAATTTTAGAGGTGTGTCAAAGAATTATTTTATAGTTGCAATCATTTATTAAAACTATTTATAATTCTTGACACACCATAATTAATCACTCTAAAAATCAAAAAGAAATGAAGTACCTATTTATATTATCTTGTTTATCATTATGCGTTCACGATGTAATCAGCCAAACGTCAAGCAAAGTGAAAACAGTTGTAAGCGGAAGAAGAATATTACCTTCCACGCCTGCGTTAAGTCTGGAAAATATATTCAAATATAAATTTAAATGTCCGGACGGTAAAAACAAAATAAAAATTGAAACGATCGAATACAAAAACGGTGAAAAATCGGAAATACAAATCAGACCTCCATACCTGTTTGATTTTAGTAATAACGTTGTATTTGAAATGCATATAGAATTTCGTGAAAAATCAGTTTTCGATAAAGATTTGTCAAATATCAAAAACATTAAGAATGTACTTTTCATCCATACAATAACGTCGTCAATCAGCTATAACGCCATTTTTTATTCCGATAAATACACTTATAAATGGCATCATTTTGAGACGAATACGGAACAAACAAAAAAAGGAATATTATACCCTCTGTTCCTGATCTATGGCGAATCTGCAGACAATGATTCGACTGAGTCCTTCATTAAGGGAAAATGGCAAAACCAGGATTTTCCAGCCTTATTAAATCCGGATAATTTCAAAACAATCGATCATTATTTTATAATATATTATAGCATCATCGAATGAAACTGTTAATAAAGAATTTTCTGATATTATACGCGCTCGTTTGCATTTGCGGATGTGAGAACGGAAAAAGTTACAAAAATGCAAATGTATTTTCTTATAAAGATTTTACAGAGGAAGCGTTAACCCTTCATGGAGAAATATTACCCATAGAAGTTATGAGTAATATGCCTAGAGTTTTATGTATAGATTCTATTGCGTTAGTCATTAATTTTAACAGGGATTATTATATCACGTCATACAATCTGAATAATTTTCGGGAAATCGGCAATTACGTTCCTTTCGGAAGCGGACCGGGAGAAATGTTGGATTTGAGGGACTATTTTTTCAAAGATGATAAAATCTGGACGTTTTCTATGAATCAGCAAAAGATTCAAATCTACAGTCTATCTCAATTTCTTCGCGCCGACCAAACAATACCCGAAAAAATCATAAATTTCAATGAAAAACAAAATTGTAACGTATTAAGCCTGACTTCCGGCCATATCATTACAGCAACATCCGGACACAAAAAGACACATTTAGCTCTTTATTCCGAAAATGGAACATTCATCAGACATTTTGGCGAAGTTCCGGATTATGGCGAGAAACTAACTTTAGTCGAACAGGAAATGGCTTTCATTTGTCAATTATCCAATATCCCTCCCGACAATTTTCTAATTTCCTATTTAGGAACAGATCTTCTCGAATTATACGACAATATCGGCGTTTTAAAGAATACAATACACGGCCCTGATCATTTTTTTCCGGACATGAAACAGACAAGTATCCCCGAAGGATATATCAGCAATATAGGAAAAAAGGCACGATATGGATATTACAGTCCCGTATTCATCGAAAACGAAATTTGGATTCTATATTCAGGAGAAAATATGTTCTCTTATGAAAAATCAAATCCTCAAAAACCTTTATTAATGAATAAAATATTAGTTTTTTCAAAAGACCTGATTCCTAAACGAGTCATTAATCTTGACATACCAATTTATTCGTTAACAATTGATCCGGCAAATAATGTTTTTTATGGAGTAACATTGGCTTCAGAATACTGCATCGTAAAATATCTCTTTTGATATGAGTAAAAAAAGTGTGGAATATTTGATGTACTTTATGATGCATCAAAATATATTGAACATACATTCTCAGAATACATCGGAAACATTTCTTCGTAACCGAAGAGTTTTTGAAAATGTAAAATTGCTGTTTTTTCATAAAAACAGAATTGAGACAGAATTCATTTGGCTATTAAAAAAAAATATTACGTTATTTGCAGCGTACATTTTTAAAACAATCCGTTATTTGCCGATTTTTTATCGCATGTCCGGATAAAATATTATTGTCGAAAAAACGTCCGGATAATAAAAAAAACAGTATCTTTGAAATTGAGATAAATAACATATCATTAAACTGAAAAAATTAAATGACAAATGGAAGACAAACATGCTTTATTCATCCCTGACGACGTCGTGTCGCAGGTATTGAGCCTGGTCAATCAGGCTAAAGGACTGTTGCAGCCCTACGTAACCCCGCTCACGCCCGCCGAACGGCACACGTTGCCGAAAATGGGCGAGAAGACACTCAGTTTCGTGGAAAAAGCCCACGAATTTGCCGTGCAGAATCCCAATCTCTGTCCGCCATATCTCAATATGACGGCATTCAATACGGATTTTGCCGATGTACACAACCTTTTGATGCTCAACAATGTCACGCTGCAACTTCACGAGTACACCGACGACACCGCCATGACCGCCGGCAGCGAAGCCTATCAGGCGGCGCTCGTCTTCTACAACTCCGTGAAAATGGCCGCCCGCCAGAACATCCCCGGCGCCAAAGCCGTTTACGAGGAATTACGGAAACGTTTCCCCGGCACGCGGCATAAGCCCGTCGAAACGGACGCGAAAAACAGCGACGGGATTGCTTGAAAATCCGGTTTCGGTTCTCGGAGAGTCGAAATCGGCTCTCAGAGAATCGAAATCGGCTCTCGGAGAATCGAAATCGGCTCTCGGAGAGTCGAAATC
>JAIRZR010000362.1 GCA_031267155.1 Prevotellaceae bacterium
CCGGGCAGGATGTTGTCGAAAATTGCCTTGTACGTGGCGGCTCCGAGTACAAGGCACGAGCCGGGCATTGAGTTCTGTACCCGGTCGAGACGCGGAGCCATTATGTGCGTGGTTTTTCCGGAACCGCGTCCGACCTCCCCGTACATGAACGTCGGATCGGCGAGCTTGAACAGTATCTGAACGATGGACAGGTATGTCTCGTTAAATATTTCGTCCCTGAGTTTTGATTTCATCCGTACTGGAAATATTTGTTTCGTTTTCGACTTCCCTTATCAGCCTGTCCTTTTCCGCATCCGGGATTTCGAGTACGTCTATTATTTTGAGGGCATTCCGGTATGCCGGTAAAAGTCCCTGTTTCTGAACGCCCATCCTTTCTATATTGATGTCAGGGGTAACAAACTGATGTTTAAACTTAAGCAAATCGGGGTTGACTGCATTTGCGGAGGCTTCGATTCTGTATTTGCGCGCAAGTTCCATGCAGATCCGGGCTTCCTTCAGATTCTGAGCGACCAGGTTTACCTCCATTAACTTAGTCATCTGGTCGGCATAAAACAGATTCCATGCTTCGGTGGTTACGGTGCAGTCGGAATTGAGGTAATTTATGGCGTCGTAAATCCGGCTTTTGCATGTGGATATCGAGAGTTCCGGATAGCTTTTCTGCAGTCGGACGGCACAGTCGGCGATTGAATGTATGCGACGGTGAAGATTGGAGGCTTCGTTGATCTGCAGAATGTATTCGGCGAGTTTTGGCGGTACTCCGAGTTTTTTCGCATCGCGCGTTTCCAGAAACCGCTCTATGATTCCGGCAGGCAGTTTGCGCATGTTTTCAATCACAGCCCGAAGTTTTTGTAGATGATGTCGTTTACCCGCTGCGCCTGCATTCTGTCGGTGAGACTGATGTTTGCGCCGGTATCGTGCGCCTGAGCTTTGTCGAACAGGTCTTTCGCCAATGCGTATTCGCCGGTGGTTTTGCCCTGCCGGTAAGTTTTGCAGACCGCGTTTCCCGGCGTGTCAAAGTCAATACGCAACTGTTCCGGACTGTCGGGGTCGAGCAAATCGATTATTTTCTCGATTGAATACGCAAGCATTGCGAAACTGCGTATTTTTTCAAGAAATTCAGCGGTGTATGATGATTCAGAGCCGGACATATTCGCTTATTTCATTTTGAGTCAGCTTTACGCCGTTCCGCCTGATGGCGACTGTCTGTTTATGGGACTGCATGAAGCGGATATAGCGGATTATGCTTAAATCCATGTAGGCAGGCTCCATTTCAATGGCATGGCAGATGCGGTTTGTCTGCTCTGCGGCAATCAGGGTGGTTCCCGATCCGAGAAAGACGTCGAGGACTGTTCCGAAGGGATTGCTGCAGTCGAGAATGGCGTCGGCAACGAGTTTTACGGGTTTGGGCGTGGGATGATCCTTAAGTATTTCGCGTTCTCTGTTGCCGGCGGAGTTCATTCCGGCATATTCCCAGATGTTTGTGCGGTAGCGTCCCGTCTCGCCCAGTCCAAAATTGTTGATGTGCTTCTTTTTGCCGTTCCTGTACACAAAAATGAGTTCGTGCTGCGAACGGTAGAAGGAGCCCATTCCCGCGTTGCTTTTCTTCCACACAATCATGTTCATGTATTTTGAATATACGCCGGCAGCCGCAGTGATTTCCCCGACATGCTTCCAGTCCATGCAAATGTAGTGTATAGAGCCGTCCCTCGACGACTTTATCAGGTTTACAAAAATGTCTTCGAGGAAGCGGGTGAAGCGCGAGCGGGTCATTTCGCCGGCGGCCATGGCAAAGTCATCGTGTTTGACTTTGCCTTTGTTCCCGATGTCGTTTGTCCTGACATTGTAGGGCGGATCGGTAAATACCATGTCCGCCAGTTTGCCCGACATCAGTTTCGTCAGGGAGTTGATATCGGTTGAATCGGCGCAGAGCAGTCTGTGCGAGTTGAGTTCGTACAGGTCTCCCGGTCTGGTAATAACCTCTCTGCGCGGCAGTTCCTCAAAGCCGTCTTCGGATATTTCGCCGTTTTTGGATACGATGGACGCCGCCGAAGGTAAAACGGGTGCGGCAACTTGCGGGAGGTCGGGAATTATATCCCTGTACAGACTTGCGAAACTGGCTTCCAGCTTTGGCAAATCCCATTCGCCCGCGTGTGTATTGGCAATGAGGTTGTATTCCTTTACCTCATCTTCCGTCAGCAGGCGGTTCGGTACGCGGACTTCAATATCTTCGTTTGCCCTTCCGGTATCCATATAGACTTCCCACCGCCTCTGTCCCGCGATTATGCTGCCGTCAAGATTGATAACCGGTATATCTACAAGGTTGAACCGGGAAATGCTGTCCTGCAGTTTTTTCTGTTTACTCCCGTTCCGGATGCGGGGATTGCAGTCCAGCGGGATCAGGTCGCCAACCCTCCTTGTTTCCGTATGCCATTTTAAAAATTCCATGTCAAAAATTTTTTCTGCAAATGTCGGCACGGGGAGCGGGATGGCAAAGGACATTTTACTGTAATACAGGCGCAATCATATTTCCGGTTTTTCCGAAAATTTTTGCATTACATTTTCGCGAACCACGTGGTCGGACTCCCGGTACGTTCTCTTCTGTTCCCATATTTTTTTTGTAGAATATTTTTTCTGATTTACAGGAAGTTAATTACTGTTTTTCTGACAAAAGGGCTTAATCGGAGTGTTTTTTTGACTGTTCGGGCATTAATTGGCATATAAAAATTGATTTTTGTATATGCAGGGAAAGATTTTGAATTTCGGGGACTAAGGGACAGTGGAGACAGTTCCGGAGCGAACCCGTGTCGCCCCGGATGTCTCAAAGCTGTATTTTCTCTAATCGAAAGTTCGGGGAATATCCGAAACCACTTTGTGTTCTCTGATTCGGGTACTCAGACTGTTCATCGCTTCGGCGAATGTTGCGCCTGAACTGCCATAGCCGACACTTCCAATTCGACATGAGGCGGTTACTTTGTTCTGTTTGAAGGTAACCTGAATTTTAGATGCTCCGGAAAGCGAAAACTTTTGACGCATTTCGGAAAGATTTTGAGCCTGTTTCATGATTCACCTCCATTTACCCGACAAACGGGATTTAACCATTCTGACGATATCTCAAATAAATCGTCAGTAACAACAATAACACTTTCGCAGTCGGGCGTGCTTGCTGCGTTACTACGCTTCGCGCTGTTCTCATTTTTTTCTTTCTTTAGCATAACCATTAGAAAAAACTGTTTGTGGCAGAAATAAAAAAAACGGTTCTGCCTTTCCCGCTGCTAAAGACCTCAATGGCTGTGGGTGCATTAACACTCCACACGGGGGTACAGAACCTTTTATTTTTGTAGCAGGACATAAAAAAGCCCGCTTTTATTTGGCGAGTTAAACCGCCATTGATAATCTTTAGCACTGCAAAGGTACGACAATGATTTGGATTACCAAACTATTTTGAAAAAACTGCAAATTTTTACCGACACATTTCTTTTTCCCAAAAAACGGACACTTTTGTAATCGAGCTGGATAAATATCTTATAATAAGTTATTTATGTGATTACAATAGCAAAAATGACATTTTATAAGCAGCTGTTGTTTAGGGTGTTAGGATTTGTAACCGGATTGCTGTTTTAAGGCTCGATTTTGTAACCGCATCCGCTTTTTTGAAGGAAGCAAAAAAAGTTTGTCAGTAACAAATAATTTTCCGGCGTCAGGCGATAGAAAGACGAAACCTGTTGCCTCTTTCGAGTAACAGGTTTCTTTCCCTTTTTAAGTGTTGGGAACTGTGCCTGCCAGTCCCGGCACTGTATTTCAGGCTGCAAAGATACGGTATTATTTGGAACCGCCCTTCTTTGAATCGTCGAAGCGTTTTTTTGCTCTGTAAAACTCCTGCATGGAGAAAATTGTA
>JAIRZR010000393.1 GCA_031267155.1 Prevotellaceae bacterium
ATATCGCCGCAGCTGATACCCGCTATCATCTGGGAACCTCGGATCCGTCCAAAATCGAACTGATTAAATTGGGCTGGGACGAAAACAGCTATGTATAAGTCGCCCTTGAGAGTTAAAAACTAAGAGCTAAGAACTAAGAGTGCTGACGCGCGTCAGCACTCTTAGTTCTTAGCTCTAAAAATTTTGCCTTGCAGGCACTGGTCGGAAGATGATTGTATTCCGCAGGTCGAGACCTGCGTTTATGAAATAAAGCCCTCCGGGCTATTATGCTTCAAAAAACTCTGAACGAGTATTTTAAAGTTTCTGTATTTACGACTGTTTTCCGTTACCGGCCTGCCGATATTTACAATGCCCAGCTTTTGAAAACTACGGTAAAAAAGTAGAACAGGCTTACGAAAAATGGCAAAAAACAACCAATAAGCTACTGTTTAACATCGAACTCAAAAAAAATACTATTTCAATCAGCAACAGAATCCGTTTCCTGTAGAAAAGTATAGCTTAAAAAGTATTCCTGTTTATATGACTAAATGGCAAACTGACAAATATATAAGCTGTATTAAGGGAAAAGCAGGGAAAATTATTTTGCAGTTTTTTTTGTGATATTAAAAAAAGCCTTATCTTTGCACTCGCAAACAGCAAAGGTTGTTTATGAAACTCCTCAGTAGCTCAGTTGGTTAGAGCACATGACTGTTAATCATGGGGTCCTAGGTTCAAGTCCTAGCTGGGGAGCAAAATTATTAAAATCCCGTACACAAATAACTCTGAATCCAGACAGTACGCTTCCTTACTGAAGCGTTTTTTTCATCACAATGCCTGTTCGGGAAGGGAGATAGACTTTCAGCAAATGCTGCTTATAATAAGGATGAGTATGATACGGATAATCTTCGTCGATTCTGCCGAATCCGTTGAAAGAGGGCGAATCGCTGTTAAGAATGATTTCATAGCCGCCCTCGTCTATCTCAACCGCATAATCGGTAAACGATTGCGCCGGATTGAAATTAAAGAAAAACACTGTATCGCCGCGTTTGAACACCAAAACCTGAGCCTCCTTATTTACGGATAAGGCAAACGGCTCGTGATCAAAAAACTTCTCCTGTTTCACAAGCGAAATCATAGCCCTGTCGAACTCTGCCAGATAATGGTATCTCAAGCTGGAATCGTCCCGCAGCGACCATTGTCTGCGGGCGTATTTATACGACCAGTTATTGCCCGGACGAGGAAAATCAATCCATTCGGGATGACCAAATTCGTTTCCCATAAAATTCAGATACCCGTTTCCGGCAGTTGCCAGACTTGCCAGACGGATCATCTTGTGCAGAGCGATTCCCCTGTCAACAATCAGGTTTTCACAAAAGACATTCATCGAATAATACATTTCGCTATCGATTAGTCTGAATATTATGGTTTTATCGCCAACCATCGCCTGATCGTGAGACTCGGCGTAACTTATTGTTTTTTCATCTTTCCGCTTGCGGCACAGTTCGTAGAACATATCGCCCACATCCCATGCCTCGTCCGGCCTGTCCACAATCGTTTTGATCCAGAAATCGGCAACGCCCATTGCCATCCTGTAATCGAAACCTGTTCCTCCTTCGGCTTGCGGCGCGGCTAAGCCCGGCATTCCACTGACGTCTTCGGCAATCGTGATTACTCCGGGATTCAGCTTGTGAAGCAGCCTGTTGGCAAGAGCGAGATATATGATTGCGTTATCATCCTGATTCCCGTCGAAATAACAGGAATAATCGGTAAAATTGCGTCCCAGTCCATGGTCGCGGTACATCATGCTTGTTACGCCGTCGAAACGGAACCCGTCGAACTTAAATTCCTCCAGCCAGTATTTGCAGTTGGACAGCAGGAAAGCCAGAACAGTATTTTTCCCGTAATCAAAACAGCGGGAGTTCCATAACGAATGATATCCCCTTTCTCCGCTGTAAAAATACAGGTCGCATGTTCCGTCAAAACGGCTCAATCCTTCCTGTTCATTGCTCACGGAATGAGAGTGTACAATATCCAGAATAAGTCCGATTCCCAAACCGTGAGCCTCGTCTATAAGCTGTTTAAGATCGTCCGGCGTACCGAAACGGGAACTGACAGCAAAAAAACTGGATACCTGATAGCCAAACGAACCGTAGTATGGATGCTCCTGTATAGCCATAAGCTGCAGCATATTATAGCCTGCAGCGGCGATTTTCGGCAACACGGTTTTCCGAAATTCCCTGAATGTCGACACTTTTTCATCCTCCGAGGACATCCCGATATGCGCCTCGTAAATCAGCGGACAGTCAGGCGTTTCAGGCGCCTTGTGCTTCCATTTGTATTTTCTCGGAGGTTCCCATACCTGAGCAGCAAATATCTTTGTTTTATCATCCTGCAATACCCTGCGGCAATAAGCCGGAATGCGCTCGCCTTCACCGCCCTGCCACTTTATTATCAGCTTGTACAAATCACCGTGATGCAATACGTCAGCCGGAATTTTCAACTCCCAGTCCCAGCGGTTGATTTTGTTCATCCTGTATTTTTCGGAAGCCTTCCATTCCGAGAAATCTCCTGCAAAATAAATCTCGTCTGCGAAAGGAGCCTTTTCCCTGAAACACCAGTAATCGCGGTATTTATGCAGTCCATAATAAAGATGACCGTTGGCAACGTCCTCGAGAGAACTGCCGTCGCACAAATCTTTTTCTTTCAAAATGAATTTCCTGATACGTTCATTGATAATGCCTGTGTAAGGCTCAAGAGTGGGATCGTTTTTTATTAGAGCGGGAACATCCATACTGTTTGCTTTTTGTTTGATGTCAAGTAATTTAGTGCCCAGGACAAGATTTGAACTTGCACACCGTAACCGGCGCTACCCCCTCAAAGTAGTGTGTCTACCAATTTCACCACCTGGGCATTTAAAGAACCTTGTGCCCGGAACAGGACTCGAACCTGCACAATCTTGCGATTACTAGTCCCTGAAACTAGCGCGTCTACCAATTTCGCCATCCGGGCTTTTGCGGGCGCAAAGGTAACAATTTCCTTTTAATACAAAACAAAATAAAAGTCCAATTTTTCCTGCAAGCATCTTTTATTCCGGATAATATACATTGTATCAGTTGATTATTGCAATGCAAAAATGATGAGAAATACCAAAAAGAATTATATGAAAGGTGAAAATATCCAGTATGATTTTTTCATAATCATCCCGAATGCGACGTAAATTTGTATATACGTATGGTGACCGTCAGGCACGACAGGAACGGTGAAGAAAAGACCACACAAAGACGCAATACTTCGCGTCTCTACACTGGACACAGTATAAATTGTTGAGACGGATGACACAGATTTATATAAACTAATGCCGGTAATCGATTCTCGACAACGAGGAAATAATTCCCGGCAACGACTTGCAATACGGAAATAATTCCGGATAATATGGAATATGTTCCTAACAATTCATTCCCATAAGCGGAATATTCGAGCTATACAATTGTCGGACTGTCGAATATAATGAATAATATATTAGCATTTCTGTCATTTTCGTTTCACTACTGACCGACTAAAAATTTGATCTCCCCCTCCTCCTCCCCTCCTCCAAAAAGACGGGCGACTTTTTAACAATCGTCCGAAAAGTTGTAATTTTGTAATTGCATAAAATTTTACAACGATGGGCAAAGATAACACAAAAAATTTAGTCGGTCAGTAGTGATTAAAAATAAAAAACTTGACATAAAACTTGATTTAATAATTAAGGATTTACAAAAAGAATGGAATAATGGAGATAAAAGAATATAAGATAATGAGGTACGCCCACACTGCACATAACAGGACTGTTTACGCTTCGTCGCCTGACGAAAGCCCGGCTTGAAAAGCCGGATCTTCATAACCGCGGATCAGCGACCCGCGGAACCTATACGCAGATAACACTGCCTGAAAGTCCTGCCTTTCAGGCAGTGTTCGGGATGGCTGTTTTCCGCAGGTCGCGACCTGCGGTTATGAAAATAAAGCCCTTCGGGCTATCGTGCGGATGATTATTTTGCTTACCTTTGCCCCGTAAAAATTTTAGGAAGATGATACGTAATACGGACTAAGAGTTAGCTGGCGCGCCAGCCAACTCTTAGTTCTTAGTTTTTAGTTCTTAACTCTTTTTTAACATGCATATCCGGATTTTTATATACTTTTGCAAATGAATTAAACATAAAAAATATAGTCAGTATGAACAGAAATATCTTTTTATCAGTCTTAGTATCCTTGATGATAGTAAGCTGCGGGCTGTCAAAAGACAGTCTGCCGCCTGTCGGACTTCAATGCGAATACCGCACAGATCCGGTTGGCATGGACGTATCTGCGCCCCGTTTCGGATGGCGTATGAATGATCCCAAACATGAGAAAGGGCGGCACCAGACGGGTTACCACATTCTGGTGGCAAGCAGCCTCAAGAAACTTACGGAAACCGGCGCCGATGTGTGGAACAGTGGAAGAATCAACTCTCCGCAATCGCTTTTAGTACCTTTTGAAGGAGAAAAGCTTCGCTCGGGCAGCGCCTATTTCTGGAAAGTAATGGTGTATGACGAATTAAGCAGGCCTTCGAAATGGAGCAAACCGGCACGTTTTGTGACCGGCGTCCTCGATTCTGCCGAATGGGACGCCGCCCCGTGGATACGCCATCCCGACGCCCCGCAAACGAAGCATATATGGTTCCGGAAGAATATCAAGCTCAAGACCGTATCCGAGGCCGCCCTTATACACGTCGCCTCGCTCGGACATCACGAGCTTTACGTGAACGGCAAAAAAGCCGACAACAGCGTACTTGCACCGGCATTGACGGATTTTCAGAAACGTCTCTTTTATGTGACTTACGACGTCTCCAGGCTTCTCAAGCGGGGAGACAATACTGTTGCCGTATGGTTTGCGCCCGGCTGGGCAAGTTATGACTGCTTCAAGCTCACGCCGCTTCTGAGGGTGAAATCCGACGGTCTCGACGCAGCGGATGGCGCAACTTTCAATTCGGACGCCTCGTGGCGCTGTGCCGTCAGCAACAGTGAAGACGTCAGGAAAATATTTACCTTCAACAATAACGGCGGCGAAATCGTGGACGCGCGCGGCGAAAATTCGGACTGGAACAAACCCGGTTTCGACGACTCCCAATGGAAAAACGCCGCAACACAGAACTGCGACATTAAACTCGTTGCGCAGGACATTCCGCCCTCGCGGATTATTGAAACGATTTCCGCAAAGAAAATTACCGATCTCGGCAATGGCAAATACAAAATCGATTTCGGCAAGAACTTTACCGGCTGGCTGAACATCAAATTTCGCGGACTTTCCGCCGGAGACACGGTTACGATCGGTTCTGCCGACGACGAGAAAACACTCTGCGATTTCAACATCCGCAACTTTTTCATCTCGTCGGGAAAGGACGGCGAGACGTTTCAGAACCGCTTCAATTATGTTGCGGGGCGTTATGCGAACCTCGAAGGCTTGAAGAAACCTCCCGTTCTGAAGGATTGCAGCGCTTACGCCGTAAGTACCGACCTGAAGCGGACTGGACATTTCAAAAGCTCCAGCGAGCTGTTCAATAAAATTTACGAGACTGATATCTGGACATTTTTCGCGAACACGCAGGAAGGTTACACTTCGGACTGTCCGCACCGGGAACGCTGCGGTTACGGTGAAGTTGCGACGGCATGTTCCTGGGGACTCGGACTTCCGAACCTCGACGCGGGCGCGTATTACCGCAAAGTCGTGCGCGACTGGTGCGATGTCCAGACGGAAGACGGCTGGGGACGGCACACCGCGCCGCAGCCGAACAATGCCCACTGGGGAGGCGCGATGTGGAGCAGCGCCGGAATGAATGTCGCACAGCATCACTATCAGCACTACGGCGACAGGGAAATCATTGAAACGGTTTATCCGACCGCGAAACGCTGGCTCGAATTTCTCCATGCAAACACAAAGGACAGTCTGCTGGCACAGTATCATCTGCACAATAAGGGTCATTTTCTCGGCGACTGGCTCGCTCCGCATTCCCGCAGCGAATTTGGCGGCTCCGTTCAGTCGGTTTATTTCAACAACTGCGTGTATGCCATGAATCTGGAAACGTTTATCCAGTTTGCCAAACTGCTCGGCAGGAATGACGATGCCGCGCTGTACGGTGAACGGCTCGACCAGCTTCGAAAGGCTATTCACGCAAAATTTTACGATGAGAAAACCGCAACATACTGCGACGGCACGCAGGTTCAGAACGCTTTCGCGCTGCTGACCGGAGTAACTCCCGAAAACGAACCTGATGAGTATCTTCTCAGCGATTTTGGCATGGACGGCAGTTCAGGCACGAGGGTCGTAACTGCCTTAACCGAACGTGAAAGGGTTGCGGCGCATATTCACAGCGATATGAACGGCGAACACCCGTATTTTGACATGGGCAGTTCAGGCCTGACTGTCCTGCTGAAGTATCTTGTTGCGCATCCCGAAGAGGGCGGAACAGCGGCAAAGATTATGAGCAGGACAACATTCCCCGGTTACGGATATTTCATTGACCAGGGCGAAAATACCTGGCCCGAAGACTGGAAGATCAATGTGCCAAGCAAAATCCATACCTGCTACACGGGCATCGCAGCATGGTTTACCAAAGGACTTTGCGGCATCCAGCCCGACAGCGACGGATACAGGCATTTTTCCGTCAAGCCCTTCATTGTTGACAAGGTCGATTTTGCCGAGGCTTCGGTAGCTTCCCCTTACGGCGACATCGTCAGCCGCTGGGAGCGCAAGGGCCGCGAAATAATCCTGTCGGTAACGGTTCCGCCCGGTACTTCGGCGACTGTGTATATTCCCGCTTCGCATCTCAATGAAGTTACCGAAAGCGGCAAACCGTTGTTTTTCGCCGGAGGCGAGAAGGATTTCGAAAACGGATATGCCGCAGTGAAGGCTATATCGGGTAAATACAAATTTGTTTCCTCCTTTAGCAGTGAAGAATATATGAGACATGTTTTGCGAATGAATTAAACATTAAACTAAATACAATATGGGCAGAAATATCTTTTTATCAGTCTTAGTATCCTTGATGATAATAAACTGCGGGCTGTCAAAAGACAGTTTAATTCCCGACGGACTTCAATGCGAATATCAGACTGAACCGATTGGCATAGACGTATCCGCGCCCCGTTTCGGATGGCGTTTGAATGATTCCGGACATGTGAGAGGGCAGCGCCAGACGGCTTACAGCATTCTGGTGGCAAGCAGCCTCAGGAAACTTACGGAAACCGGCGCCGATGTGTGGAACAGCGGAAAGGTCAACTCTCCGCAATCGGTTTCAGTATCCTT
>JAIRZR010000395.1 GCA_031267155.1 Prevotellaceae bacterium
ATGACGGATAACCGTCTGACATTACGCCTATTGCATAGCACACGGTTACCCGTCATTGCGAGGCACGAAGCAATCCAGAAAGTTCAATTGTTATATGTTATTAATTTCCCTTCCCTAAAATTTACAAAGCTAATCATATTTATCCACAGATTTGTATCCATATAAATTATTTCTGACAAATGATTTCAACAGCCTTTTCCAAAAGTTCGTCGCGTCCCTCGCGAATACCTTGAACAGTGGGTTTTACTTCGATATCCGGGACAATGCCGATACGCTGGGTTTCTTTTCCATCCGGATAATAAATACCGTTACCGGAGATCACAGTTATCAGTCCTCCCGGCAGAACAATTTCCGATATATTTCCATCAGCGCCGGCTGTCTGGCTTCCGACAATGCTTGTGTTAGCCCCTGCCCGAAATGCCATAGCCGTAAATTCCGCCTGACTTTGAGTATATTCATTGACAAGAATCGCTAATTTCCCCCGATAACTGTTTTCCGGTTTCGGAAGAATGTCTTCCATCCCGAATGTAAACTCTCCCGGATTATTCGAATTTCCTGCAGTCATTTTTGCAATGGGAATGTTTTCCGATACAAAAAAAGCCCCCAGCATATATGCCGCATAACCTGGCGGATAATTCCGAATATCAACGATAATGCCTTTTGCGTTCATAAACTCCCGCTTGATAAGTGGAATATCTTCACCTTTTACGGTTCCCAGATTGATGTAGCCAATACCTTTATCTATAAACCTGTAACTGCGGGCAGTATCCTGCCTGCCGTACAGGTATTTTCCCAGCTCTCTTCTGTTTACTGTGGATATTTTTTTCTGTTCCGGTTTGCCCGACGATATATAATTGACGTGAATATAAGGCTTGTCGGAGCATAATATATCTCCGGCAATGTCTCTTAATCGTGCAGCTTCACTGGATGCAGGATAATACTTTTTCATACTGTCAACAATGGCTTCGACAGGTTTTCCTTCGATATGAGTAATGATATCTCCTCTTTTTAATTCGGCTTTATCGCTTTTGAAGAGATAATATTCCGTTACTGCCAGCCTGTTTTCAATAAACCTGACTGAAGCAGGGACTTGTTCACTGCCCGGCAAAGCCCATAATTCTTTCCATCCGTACAGCAGAAAAGCATGAGAATCGCAGACTTCCCCAACGAGGCGGGCGGCAGTCAGCTCATATTCCAGGCGGTTCTTTCCCTCAACGAAGTACGGAAGATATTCTTTAAGTACAGTGTTCCAGTCCTTATCCGTCAAATGCCTGTTCGGGGAAAAATAATATATCATATTCCAGTACCGGAACAAAGCCAGCAGCCGGAATCCTGCATCAGGACAGTCCATTTTTCCATAAGCTTCTTCATTTGTGAACACCGGATTTTCCACAAAATCAGCCATTCGTATATAATAATGCGTTCCCTGATTACGGTTTAAATAGATTTTATGCAACAGTTCCTGCAGTTTCGGGTCGATGCCGATGTTTTCAATCCATGATAAATCAGGTTTTAAGACAGCGCCTTCGGGACTTGTTTCACAGGTTTTACAGTCCGGTATTCTACCGTATTTTTCAATCCATTTGATCAGGATTCTGTCCCGTTGCCGCATATTGTTTGCCTGTAAATAATCGGGCAATATCCGAAACAGTTCATAATCCCAGTTAAAGTTTCCTTTTGCAATGGCGGGATGATGATATTTCATGAATCCCCATATCCTTCCCAGCAGTTCCAAATCATCTGTTTTCCGTCCGTCAAGTTCAGGAAAAACAATCTTTGAACCTTTGTCAAACTCCCTGTCGTTTTTTGCCCTGTCCGAAAAGAGTTCCGGTTTTAAATACTGTATTTTTCCAATATCTTTTCCGTCAATCGTAAGCTGCAGGTCATCAATCCACATTTTCCCCCTGTCGCCAAACAGTCCGCCGACAGCGATTTGTTGAGTTTGCGAGGGTTCCAGGTCTAAACTTACCTCATACTTTTCCCAGTCGGTCGTTCCAAGTCTTCCATTTTTATCCATCCAGTCGACGGCTATTTTGGAGCCTGCCTGCATCGCCAGACCGGCAAAACCGCCATCGACATTTTCGGTCTTTATATATCCTGACAGAGTAATTTTGCCTTCGTAATTATTGGGAAAAACAAGGGCTATCGACTGGGCGGCGCTGATATAGGAGCCATTATGTTCTATGGCAATTGAGTATTTTCCCGATTTAACGTTCACGGAATCCAGATAAACCGAATAGGCTGACTGCGGACGGATTAACCAGCCTTTGGGCATTCCGCTTTCGACGGCTTCGAAACTTAAAATCAAGCTCGAATCGACAGATTCCGTTTGATGACAGCCTGCCACAAAAAGAAATGGGATGAAAATTAAAACCGAAAAAATTGCTTTCACGTATGGACTGTTTTGTCGATTATATTTTTTTCTGCAACTATAATAACGTTTGAAAGACCCAAAAAGTTTTAAAAAAAACACTCCGGGAAAATATGTTTTCCGGAGTTCTCAATAATTGTACCGCGAACAGTATAACAGAACGCTGGCGGCGTCCCTTAAATTCGTCTCTGTCAACGATGCGGATTGTAAGGGCAAGGCATACCTCTATGCGACTATTGTCTGAATCAGGATTCACATGATTAAAGGATTAGCAGGATTGTTAGCGCGTCATTTGATTGCAGATAATTGTCTAAACAGTCATTTCAGCGATTATATGTAAAGGCGCAATGCTTGCGTCTCCACGACGATACATCCACAACAATGCATCCGCACTAACACGCGTGTGCTACCCACACCAACGCGGGTACATATCTCACAGTATAATTTTTTTTGTACATTTGCAAAAAATTAGGAAGACATGAAAAGAGCTGTTCTGTTTTTGTTGGGTATAATATATTCGGTCATACTGTTTTCGCAGTCTGCCGGGAAGATAGGCGATTTGGGGCTGGACAATCTGTACATGATTGCCAGAGGAGT
>JAIRZR010000020.1 GCA_031267155.1 Prevotellaceae bacterium
TAAATGGTCGTCCAGTAGACGGACGTCGACTCCATGGCTACGGTCTTTATCCCGCAGGACACGGGTAAATCCCGGCACTGCAGCAAGTCTCCGGTAAATGTTTTAAACCGGTGAACGACCGAAATGTTCAGTTGAAATTCGATATGCACGGGAACTGCAAACCTGACAAGTCTTTCAGAGAAAAAAAGATTGATGGGGTGATAGCATAGATTCAATCCCTCGCAGGGTACCTTCTGGATCCTGTTGCACCTTCGATATGTTAAATCGAAAAGATATTTACAAGTCTAATTTGTTCAAAATTAGATATATAAAAAATATTTTTATTGTTATTTAGTGTTGTGCCCCCCAAAGGGAGGTGGGGAAAAACTAAAATAAAAGGTGAAAATTGATGAAAAAAATGAATGTAATAATAATAAAAAATGTGTATACTTTTTTCAGGACGTGACAGGCTGGCGCGCGTCAGCTAACTTTTAACTCTTAACTTTTAGTTCTTAACTCTAAAAGTCCTGCCTTGCAGGCAGTAGCCGGAGGGTGGCCGTTTTCCGCAGGTCGTGACCTGCGGTTATGAAAATAAAGTCCTTCGGACTATCACGCCTCAAGAAAACTTTTAACAAATATTTTTTGAAATAATAACCGGATTTTTAACACTCCAGCCGTAATCAATGCAGCCGGCAGTTCAGTTTGTTATTCGGAAGACGGCAAGATTACCTTTATGGTCGGATGGCCATACGCCTTTCGGCTTGACAAACACATCCTGAGATGTATCGGGACTTATCTTTCCATAGCATACAGATTCTGCCGGTCCCACTATTCGGGCGTCCGTCAATCTTACACCGGGCTGCGGATGATAGTAGATGAAGTCGATTCTATCGCGTTCGTCGGCTTCGGAGGCAAAATGGAGGCTCTTCAAGTTTGCGTCCACGTTTCCTGCGGGATAGGTGAATCCGGGATACTTTACCGCATCGGGATAAAGCTGGCGGTAGGAATCAATGTAGCCCGCCTTCTGCAGAAGTATGGAGACCTCCCAGTTGACGACAGTTCCGCGGTGATCCCGCAAGTCTCGGGTATCCTCCTGCCAGTCCAGATGCGAAGGCTCGTTGAGATCTCCTCCGACGATGACGATATGTCCGTTTGCGATTTCGGTCTCGGCATCTTTGATAAAGCCTGTGACAGCTTCGTCGCGCAATGCCACGCGGTTGGCGGCAAGTATGGTCTCCGCATCTGCAACCGGCGCATCGATTTTACTCCATGTGATTTCGCTGTATCCGCGCGGCAGGTAGGGCGCATAATACCTGTGGTCAAGGTGGGATGAATAGACCGTCGCCGTCCGTCCGTTTACGCTCAGCTGCGCTTTAAGTACCGGTCTGGAACGTTCTTCCGTCGGGAAAAGGAGCGATGCATTTTCCAGCGTATATTTGGACAGGATTCCTACGCCTGCATTCTGTCCGTCGTCAAAATAGATTTTTCCCCTCTTTTTCAGTTCTTCGACGAGCCATCCGGTGAAGGGCTTTTCGCTTCCGGCGCTCAGTTCGCACAGCAACACCAGGTCAGCATCCGTCTGTTCGACAATATCAACAACTCCCTCCGGCGCTCCCGGCACATTTCTTGCCTGCATCCACAGATTCAGCTGCAGGACTTTCAGTTCCGTTTCCCTGTTTGTCGAGCATGAGCCTGAAACGAGGGCAAACAGCAACAGATAGAATAATGTTCTGTACGGTTTCATTTACAATAATTATTTCACAAGATTCAATGGATATTTGAGGTTTTCATGACGTATAAGCCTGCCTTTTACCTTGCCCACGGTTATTGGAGATTCCAGTTCCAGAGGGACGTGATTTTTATCGTCCGATATCCAGAGGGTGATTTTTTCGTCACCCTTGAAAACCGCGCCGGCAATCACCTCGACGGCGAATTTAAGACAGTTTACTTTGACTTTCAGCGCCTTTATCTTTTTCTGCTCTTTTCCCAGATACCTGCACTTGATGTTGAAAATATCATCGTCGAGCACAATCGACAGAGTATAGACCCTGTTTGGATATGCTTCGCTAAAATCGAGGTTTCTGAGATAGTAGAAATATGTTATCACATCCAGGGTGCAGTCTTCCAGATTCAGTTCAAACTTTTTCGGTTCGTTATGTCTTTTTTCTATGACAACATCCACCTTGTTGTTTTCCCAGTCGAAATTGTAGGTGTTTTTGATAGTATAGCCACCCTCGCTTATGTCGCGGTGAAAATATACCGACTTGATGTCGGGAACGGTAAACCTGGATTCGTAAAAATCTCTTACCTTGAAAAACTTGTCGTAGAATTTATGCGTTTTAGCCTCGGCAGTCATGTGATATTCCGTCGGATGTATTTTGGTTTTGTTTGTTTTCAAAAACACTTCGCCCACATCCACGAATATCGGTCCCCATGAATATGAGGCGGCATACGCCAAAGTTTCCCGGTTGTTGAATGCCAAATCCGACTCGCTTACGTTTGTCTTGCAAAGTTCCTGAGCCATGCCATCCGTGAACGCCAGCAATAGAAAGATGGCGGTAAAAAGAACTGTCCATTTCCCTGCTGCAGTCTTCAATTTGTCCGGATTGGCGATTATAAACGGTTTTCCTGCTGTTTGATTCTGTTCGTATGTATTCATATAATGTATCTTATAATGTATCTTAATTTTTTTACCTTACGGAGTGCAAAGTTATTAATTATTTTTTATCCCGTACAAAATTGTGCAATAAATACGGGATTTTTGTCGTTGTCCGTGCGGGCATGATCCGCAATCCTCTGCAAAAGCGAAATGATTTTTTGACACCCTCATTTTTTTGTTTTTACTTTCCTTTGAGCGTTGCCTGCGTACAGGCGATTATTTTGACTTTTATCAGATCGCCGATTTTGCGGTTTTCTTTCGGAAACACGACCATTTTGTTTTGTGGAGTACGTCCGCAGAGGTCGTTTTCGGAACGTTTCGAAGTATCTTCCACTAAAACCTCAAGCGTCGAGCCGATGTCTTTTTTGTGACTTGCTAAAGACAGTTCGCTCTGCAGATCAATTATTTCCATTAACCGTTTAACTTTCACCTCTTCGGGAACATCGTCCCTGAACTGCCGGGCAGCTTTTGTATTCGGACGTTCGGAATACTTGAACATGTATGCAAAATCATAGCCCACTTCTCTCATCAGCGAAAGGGTATCCTCGTGATCCTTTTGTGTTTCCCCGCAAAAACCGGCTATGATATCGGTCGAAATGGCGCAGTCGGGGATGATCTTGCGTATAGTTTCTATCCGCTGCAAATATTCCTCCCGTGTATATTTCCTGTTCATACTCTGCAGGATAGAGGTACTTCCCGACTGAACGGGCAAATGGATATAATTACAGATATTATCGTATTTCGCCATGGTTTTCAGTACATTGTCCGTCATATCCTTGGGATGGGAAGTCGAAAACCGTATACGCATGTCCGGCGTCGATTCCGCAACCGTAGCCAGCAAATCTGCAAAAGCCACACCGTTCCACGAATACGAATCCACATTCTGTCCCAAAAGTGTAACCTCCTTATAACCATTATCCGACAGCTCTTTCAATTCCCTGATGACTGTTTCGGGATTTCTGCTGCGTTCGCCTCCCCTGGTGTAGGGCACCACGCAGAATGCGCATACATTGTTACAGCCTCTCATTATTGATATAAAAGCCGTTACCCCTGTTTTATCCAGACGTACCGGACTTATATCTGCGTATGTTTCATCCCTCGAAAGCAGGACATTTATTCCCTTTTGTCCCGATTCGGTTTTTTCCACAAGTTTCGGTAATTCGCGGTAGGCGTCTGGACCGCTTACAATGTCCACAACATTGTTTTCCAGCAGGGATTCCTTCAGTCTTTCAGCCATGCAGCCAATCACTCCAATACTGACATCCGGACGTTTTTTCTTCTCCAGCCTGAAATATTCGAGTCTGCCCCAAATCCTCTGTTCCGCATTATCCCTCACCGAACACGTATTTATCAAAATAAGGTTTGCATCGCCAATATCCTTAGTCACAGAGTATCCCGCATTCTGCATGATAGCCGCCACAACTTCGCTGTCGTTGACATTCATCTGGCATCCGTATGTTTCGATATACAGTTTGGGCCTGTCCCTGTCGAAAACGGGTCTGATTGAGCTTATATTTTTCCTGTCGAAACCTGCTGTCTGCATATTTTATATCTGTTTATAAACTGTTTATACCTTAATTTATATCAATCTGCATTTTTTTTGCGGGTACAAAGATAGTAAATTCGAGGATTTTATGATTTTTTTGCATGGATATTTTGCAGATTCGAAATTAAGGATTATCTTTGCGCCGCAAAACAGGCAACCTCTTACAGTCGTAAAGATTTTGGTAACGTTGCAATATTAAGATATATACAGAAAATGGATTTAATAAAAATTGCACAACAGGCGTTCCTTGGAGAACAAAAACAGTATCCCAATTTCAGGGCAGGAGACACTATAACTGTGACATACAGAATTGTAGAAGGAAATAAAGAACGCTTACAAAAATTTAAAGGAGTGGTTATCCAGCGTAAAGGAACAGGAGTAACCAGGACGTTTACCGTCAGAAAAATGTCGGACAATGTGGGAGTGGAAAGGATTTTCCCGATCAGTTCCCCGTTTATTCAGGCTATCGAAGTGAATAAAGCCGGTAAAGTTCGCAGAGCAAGAATATTTTACATGCGTAAACTTACAGGAAAGAAAGCGCGTATTAAAGAGCGTAAAATTTTTGTGAAATAATATCAGGCTCCGTAGCTTAATTGAATAGAGCATCTGACTACGGATCAGAAGGTTACAGGTTTGAATCCTGTCGGAGTCACAATATATAACGTCAACAATCTTTATAACAGGCTGGTCAGCCGAATTACAAAATATCCTTACATTCAAGTCCTAACGGGTTTGAAATTACGAAAACTTCCAAAATGGAAACATAACAGGATGGTTATAATTTCACTGTCGGACATCACACAGGGGCGATTCCGGCTCTTTTTGCGGTCGCCCTGATCCATATATATTCCATCAGCTTTAGCCGGCGGAACATATTAATTTTAACTGCAAAATCATCTGAATATTAATCATTTTTCTTTGGTGCAGTACATATATAAGTCCTGAGAGCATAAAAAAATATCTTACCAATCAAATATATTATTAAT
>JAIRZR010000043.1 GCA_031267155.1 Prevotellaceae bacterium
AAGGTAAGCAAAATAATTATCCATGATGCTGTTTATTTTATTTGCACTATGCAGAGCTTGGGGTTCCTGCTTTTTTGGAGACTGTGCCGGGGACTGCGCCGAGCGTCTTGCTCTTAGCATAACGTAGCAAAGACTGCGCCGAGCGGGGGGTAATTAATATTTCAGGTAAGACATTGAAAAACACAGCAAAGCAATCTCAAGTACGAATTATCTGCTTCACCTCTCCTCAACTGCAATTGAATTTTATCACCATAGTTTCAGACTTTGGGGCTATAGCCCCAGCGACGCGGGCTATAATCAGCAGTATGATGATTGATTTTTTTTTAATAAATTATATAAACAGGCAACATCCACTAACTTTCGGTGGATGTTGTTTTTTATATAACATTCTCTTTCTTTTCAAGTATTATGTAACAGGATTAAAGTACGCGTCGTCAATCCTGTTAATCCTTTAATCCTGAGAATCCTGATTCAGACGAAAAAATGACGCGCCATCAATCCTGTTAATCCTTTAATCCTGAGAATCCTGTTCCTGATTTTATGTGCGGATAAATAAATTTCGCGTATATTTGCACCCGCAAAAAACATTACGAATGGTCAAAACACTTCTAACATTTACAGCATTATGCATTTTCACTGTAGCCTGTTACGCCCAGAGCGCCGGGAAGCAGGGGAGAAAGTACACTGTCAGCGGCTATATGCGCGACAGTCTCACCACCGAAAGCCTTATCGGTGCCACGGTACACATCCGCGCCGCATCGCTTGGCACATCATCGAACCAGTACGGGTTTTACAGCCTTACCCTGCCCGCCGGAGAGGTCGAACTCGTTTATTCCCACGTCGGATACACCGTAAAGACACATTCGTTTACCCTCGGCAGGGACACGGTGATTGACGTCGGCATGAGCGGAGCGTTATGGCTGGACGAAGTGGAAATTACCGCCGTCAAATCCGAGCAGATTCATGACCGTACGCAGATGAGCGTCCTCAACATACCCGTGTCGCAGGTGAAATCCATTCCCGCTTTTCTTGGCGAGACGGACATCCTCAAAGTGTTGCAGCTCATGCCCGGCATACAGTCGGGCGGCGAGGGCAGCAGCGGGCTGTACGTGCGCGGCGGCGGTCCCGACCAGAACCTGATTCTGCTTGACGGAGTGCCCGTTTACAACGCCTCGCACCTGTTCGGCTTCTTTTCCGTCTTCAATGCCGACGCCATCAACAACATCGAGCTGCTGAAGGGCGCTTTTCCCGCACGGCACGGAGGACGGATATCCTCCGTCGTTGACATCAGCATGAAGGAGGGCAATTCGCAGCATTTTCACGGCGAAGGCTCAATCGGAATAGTGTCTTCAAAACTGACCCTCGAAGGTCCCATCATCAAGGACCGCACCTCCTTCATCGTTTCCGGACGGCGCACGTACATCGACCTGCTTGCCCGCCCGTTCATCAAGTCGCTGAACGAGGACAGCGATACGGAAGTGTCGCCCGGATACTATTTCTACGACCTCACCGCCAAAGTCAATCACCGCATTTCGTCCAAAGACCGCATCTACCTGAGCGCCTACATGGGCGACGACAAATTTTCGGTGGAAACGGAAGACAAAAGCGATTCCTACTATTCCAGCCGCTCAAGAAGCAGGGGAGGACTGAAATGGGGGAACATCACCGGGGCGTTTCGCTGGAATCATGTTTTCACCAGCCGGCTGTTCGGCAATACCACCCTCACATACAGCAGATACAGGATGGATATCTTCACGAAACTCTGGCGAACGGAGCCGGGTGAAAATGAACGGTACTACGGAATGGATTACCGCAGCGGTATCGAGGACTGGAGCGGACGGATAGCCTTCGACTATCTGCCTTCGCCGAACCATTACGTCCGGTTTGGAGGCAGCGCCATATATCATGCTTTCAATCCGGGAGCCATAGGCGTGACGGCGGAAGTCATTCCGGTAAACTTCGGAGGAGACAAAATCCATACCGGCGAATATACCCTGTATGTCGAAGACGACATCCGCCTGAACGACCGTCTGAAAGCCAATATCGGACTGCACTGGTCGGCGTTCGGCGTGCGCGGACAGTTCTATAATGCACTTCAGCCGCGCATTTCGGCGCGCTATCTGCTGGCGGACGGGCTGTCTGCCAAAGCCTCGTATTCCCGCATGGCGCAGTATATCCACCTGCTGACCAATTCGAATCTCGGCATGCCAACCGATTTGTGGGTGCCTACCACAAACATGCTTCACCCGCAACTGTCCAGCCAGGTCGCCGCCGGAATAGCGCACAATTTCAGGGGAGCATACGAACTGAGTCTCGAAGGATATTACAAGACCATGGAGAACGTGATTGAATATCGCGAAGGCGCGTCGGTGTTCGACGTGCACAGCCAGTGGGAAGACAAGGTGCTGCAGGGCGAGGGCAGCAGCTACGGTCTCGAACTGTTTGCGCAGAAAAAGACCGGCGCCTTCACCGGATGGATAGGATATACCCTGTCGTGGTCAGACCGGCGTTTTGACGAGCTGAATCAGGGACGGCGTTTCAATTACAAGTACGACCGCCGCCACGACCTAAGCCTGGTAGCGGTGAGGCGTTTCGGCAAGCGGGTGGAGATGTCCGGCACATGGGTCTTCGGTTCGGGCAACTGCATCACCGTTCCTGTGGGTATCTATCATGTTTCCAACCCCGTCAACCCCGGCGATTCGCAGGTGGAAGTGACGGAATACGGCGAGCGTAACGGCTACCGTATGGCTCCGTATCACCGGCTTGACTTGAGCATCAGTCTGATCAGAAAGAAACGCTGGGGCGAACGCCGGTGGGTTTTCAGTGTTTATAATGTTTACAACCGGAGAAATCCGTATTATATAGATATAGAGGAAAAGACCCGCTACGCAGGCGATCCGTACAGTTCGGCTTACGGCGAAGGCGGCAGTCTCAAGCAGTACCGCTACAGGCAGATCAGCCTGTTTCCCATTATACCCTCAGTCAGTTATCAGTTTAAATTTTAGTGATTATGAATAAGTATAAAAATACGAATTTTCTTTTCCGTATGATTACGGTTTGTTTTGCAGTCCTGTTTTCCGCGTGTGAAAGCATGATGCGTTATATTGAGGTCGAGCCAGCCGATTTTCAGCCTGTGCTGGCAGTGAGTTCAATCATAAATACCGACGGGACTTTTTCTGTTTCCTTTACCGAAGCGCGTTCCATAGGTTCGTACCGGAACTGGAGACCGGAAGAGGAAACCATCATTCGCAGCGGCGAAGTAACACTGTATGACGAAACTGCCGGCGAAACTGTTACCCGGATACAGAGCGATGGTTTCGACATGTCGCTGCGCCAGTATTATAATAGAGAGCCTTACATACGGGACAGTTTGCATTTCGAAGCCGGACACACTTACCGGCTTACACTGGATATCGAAGGCTATCCCACAGCAACGGCAACTGCCACAATACCTGACGCTCCCATCATTGAAGAGGTCTCGCTGAACCTGCAGCAGACTTTGCATTTCAGCAATGCTTACCGGATTTCGCCCTTCACTCCCGATGCCTTTCAGGTTCATTCCATCGACTGCAGTCCTCTGAATCTGCGGCTGACCGACAACTCGCCACAGCGCGATTATTACATGAGCTATATGATTCGCGACATAGATTCCGAGGCTTTCAGCGGTCTCGCCTATCATGACATTGCTGTCAGCGACAGGGCGCTGATACAGGATAATCCGGATATGGAAGCCGCCCAGCTGCTCATGGACAGCGAAATCGACGCTTTTCTCTTTGAAAGGCTGCTGTTCTCGGACATGTCGTTTGCAAACACTGCCGGAACAGTCAAGCTGCTGATAGATCCGGGCTTCCTTAAACAGGGCGGCTATTACGACAAATACCCCGATCCTCCATGCGACAATCCCCCCGTGCATGTTACGGTATATATCTGTGTTGCCCACCTGAGCGCCAATTCCTACGCCCACTATCGAAGCATATCGCTGCAGAGGGCTGGCATGGATTTTTTCTCCGAACCAGTGTCCATAGTCTCAAACATCGAAAACGGATACGGCTGCTTTTCCGCGATCAACACAGTACGGTATAAATTAGCGGAATACGAAAGCTGTGATTTGTCGTATTAAGATTAAGAGGGTGTACGAAAAAAATCCTTTTCTATCGGTAAAGTAACCTTCTTTGCCGGCAGGTACAATTTCTGTCAGGGACAATACAGGCTTAATTCCTCACTCGGAGAACCTTGATCCTCGCTCAGAGAAACTAAATAGCGCCCATTGGTACTTTTCGGCTTTCGATACGGTGGTAATATCCTGACTTCGCTGGCATTGGCATCTGCATATAAGCGCCTCTCTCTGCACTGTATGCAATGAGTGTATGTCTTTTCGGATATATGCGACATATTTTCATGCTTTGGAACTGTCGAGAAATAAACTGATTGTTATATTTCCCTGCAAGACACTAAATATCAATCGAAAATATCTCTATTGCGCAAGACGCTCCGTCTCTACTGATCAAGCTGCCCAGCTCTACTGATCAAGCTGCCCAGCTCTACCAATCAAGCTGCCCAGCTCTACTGATCAAGTTGGCCGTCTCTACTGATCAAGTTGGCCAGCTCTACTGATCAAGTTGGCCATCTCTGCCGCACGGGATACTTAAAACAGAGAAGACATGTAATTTTTCTTCTTTGAGAGTATTGTCAAAATCGACAGTATATACACTGTCATCACCGATTCTTTCCTGAACTGCAGGAAATCATTACTGTCGTCAATAATATAAAGAGGCATAATTCTACCGGTTTTTAATTATTCATACTCAAAATACACTATTATTGGGTTATCATCTTCTTTCACATTCAGCAGTTTCTCCCTTCCCGGTACATCCTTTTTTATCTTTTTATCAAGATTTTCGGGAATATATAAATCGTTTATCGGAAGAATTGAATATACTCCCTTTTCATCCGAACAGTACAAGCCTTGCCATGTTTTATCGGAGTGTTCATCTTCGAAAAGAATGTCGTTAATGAAAAATTTGGCAATCCTGACGC
>JAIRZR010000046.1 GCA_031267155.1 Prevotellaceae bacterium
GCCGGCAAGTGTCGGGACGAAAGCCCCATCTTGAGGATTTTGCACGGAAACACGATGTGATTGTTTTTGTCAGCGGCAAACAGAGTTCCAACGGAAAAGTCCTGTATCAAAGTTGCAAAGACACAAATCCCGCTTCATATTTCGTGGAACAGGCCGGCGATATAAACCCCGAATGGTTCGCAAACTGCAATACTGTCGGAATCTGCGGAGCAACGTCAACCCCAAAATGGCTAATGGAAGAAATAGCAAAACTGATTGAAGATTATGAGTTATAAGTCAGGTCGCAATGCAACACAAACGGGTGTATTCCAAGCATAGTTTTCACTTGTGTCATTACTATGACATAGGACGTTATAGTACGCGAAATAAATAACATGTAAATGTTCAATGTCGCCAATTTATACTGTGCGCGAGCTAAAATTGTGATAATAAAAATGTAAAGATGCTTCGTGTCTTTTGATGCCGTAGGCGTCCAATTTTGATAAGCCCGTGCAAGCGAAGCGCAGCTCGGGATAAATCGTCAGAATTCCGAAGGAGTTCAATTTCCTGCGGGTTTGATGCTAAGAAACTGTTCAAGCTTGCCGCTTGATTCAACTCCTTACGGAGTTGTGGAGAGATGTATGCTGTACCCCGAACTGCGCTTCGCTTGTTCTGGGTTATCCATATTGGACGCCTTACGGCGTCCCTTCGGGCGAGGTGTTAAAAATCCGGGTATTTTTTGAATCAATAAAGGAACCCGCGCCACGGAACTTTTGCGTTGCATCGCGACATAATTCAAAATTCAAAATCCCCCTACATCCATTCCTGTTCGCCGTTTTTGTTAAGTACAAAATATTTGCTCGATTTGTTTGCTGTTACGTTTTTGAAATACAGGAGGGCGTTTGTCGGAGCCTGAAAAAACAGCGGGAACGTTTTTGCTTTTTGCCGTTCAAGGGACTGCCAGTTTTTATCCTTCCAGCAGAACAGTTCGTAGATATGTCCTTCGTATATGCCGTTACCGCTGTTATGCGGGAGATACCGGATTTTACTTATTGTCTGCGGTTCGCCGAGGTCAAGACCCACCCACGAATTGCTTGGAAACATGGCGTCGTAGAAAGTGGAAACGTCACCGTCGAACACCTTGTCTAAAGTCATGTCCGAATCCTGATATGAGCCGGGCGTACCTTCCGGTTTGCCGCGAAGACGTTCGCCCCTGTCGTTGTAAAACTCCATTTCGGCGACATGGCAGTGGCTGTTTGCGGGCGAAACATAGCGGACATAGCGGAAACGGGAGGGATTGCGGACTGTTGCCGTACTGAAATGTTCGCCGCTTGCCTCATGTACAGTGTACAGCCTTACGGCGTCGGAAAAATCGCTTTTATTTGCGCCCTCGAAAACGCCATTAAGCATACGGTCTTTGAATTTGTCCTCGTCGCTAAAAATTGTTGATACACTTAATTTCCGGTAATCATTTTCATCGGGTTCGAAGATTCGGAGCTTGCCGATACTGTCCAGAATAAAGGGGTAGCTTGCCGGAATCTGCTGACTGTTTTCATAATATACGGGTAAACACAGTGTCCTGCGACCGACCGTGCCGAAATCAGCCGTCCCGGAATCAATCCTGCCCCAGCCTGCCATATTCCATGTATTCTCGCCGGCGATAGCAAAATACGCATATCCGGTACTGTTTGACGATGGATATCTGAGGGGAATTTTAAGGCCGTTCTGTCCTTCACTGTATGGCTGAAGAACGGCGTCGAAAGGACGGATCGGCTTGTCGGAATCCGTATGTGACGGAAGGGGAACATATTCGCATGTAACATCTTTCATGTTCTGCTGGCGCAGTACGGGCGGAATATCGGCATCGCCGGCGTCAATGTTTTTCATATTGGCATACGTCCTGCGGTAAACTTTTCCGGAAGATATCCGGCTACCGTGGTGACTTACTCCCGGACTTGCCTCGGTGCCCATGAACGAAATCCGTTTGCCGCAGTCATACACCGAGTTCCAGGTATGACCGACATTTCTCCAGGGCCAGGTTAAGGTAAAATCCTGCGACACGGGGATACCCAGAGCGCGCGTGACGAAGATAGCCAGGGCGGACATCTCGTCGCACATGCCTTTGGTAGTAGTCATTATCATGGAATAGTTCATTTTCGGCATGCGTCCCATCAGTTTCAGACGCGGCAGCTGTGAATTGATTCGAATACAGGCCTCCGTGGATGTCGTTTCGGGATGTTCGCTGAAAAAACTGTTATGTCCGGTATAGGTCGAGAGTATTTTCTCGCGCCAGTTTTCCAGTGGTTCAAAAGCGACCCGGTAAGGAAGTATCTCTTCGCAAAAGACATCGAACGGGACGTCCTTTCCCCAGGGCTGTTCATGCCATACCCTGAATGAGAGTTCGATATTATTGATCAGATAATCGCCCGTGATATATTTTACATCTTCACGGACAGTCTCTTTGTCAAGACCGTGCGCCTCATTGACAGCCTGCCGGTCTCCAATATCGTCCCAGCGCATATATACGGCAACCACATTTTCGAAGGGAGCCTCATATTCCAGGGAATACTTTCCGGGCATGTTTGCAATCAGAAATTCGGCTGCGCGAAGTTTAAGACTGTCGGCAGGGTTCCGGCTGTAGTGTTTCAACACTTTTTCCAGTTCGCTGCGGTTGTCGCCCGCCATAAACAGTACTTCGTTGATTTCGGGCGAATACGGCGGATTGTTCCGGCGGTAATTATTCCAGGTGTAACAGGTCAAACCCGCAATTAACAGAATAAAAGCAAGCGTGATCAATCTTGAATTTTGAATCTTGAATTTTGAATTATTGTTAGCCATGATTTTTAAATTAATTATGAATTATTGTTAATTGTTTAAAGTTTCCTGAAAAACCTGTCCCATTGCCATTTTCCCGTCTTGCGGTTTTTGGATTTCCAGATGACGAAAGCCTTGCCGACGATGTGGTCTTCGGGCAGCAGTCCCCAGTATCGCGAATCACGCTAATCCTTTGCGTGGTCGCCTGCCATGAAATAGTAGTTTTGCCGGAATACATATTCGTTCGCCGGTTCATTCGCGATAAAAACCTGTCCATCCCTGACGTCAACCGGCTGCTCTGTCTCATATTCGATAAGCATACGGTACAGGCGAATATTCATTGTGTCGATGGCTACGGTATCGTTTTCGCCGGGGATATACATCGGGCCGAAATTCTTGATATTCCATCCGTAAACCGTGTCGGGAAAACATTTGTAGATGTGCGGGGGAAATTTTTCGGACGGCGTTTCCGACAGCTGTTTCTGCTTGTCGTAGTAACCGAGAGTGTCCGGAAGGTTCTTTACACGGTATATCCCGTTGTCGATAAGGAAGGTATCGCCCGGAATGGCGACACAGCGCTTGGCATAGAATACATTGAAGTCCAGTTCCAGCCTGTACCGGTTCGAATAGGGATAGTTGAACACTATCACCTCGTTACGTCGTATTTTGCGATAGCCTTTCAGACGCTTCATGCTGAAATCCCCGTTTCGCAGAAAGTCCCAGCTTTTGAAAATACGGGGACCGGGTATCATCTTATTGACAAAGACAAAATCGCCCGGCATAAGCGTGGGAGCCATAGACCAGCTCGGAATGACAAATGAAGCCAGAAGAAATACCCTCATCGCAACCGCTAATACTATGGCAAATATCAGGAATAGAAACCAGCCAAGAATGTTTTTCAGTACCCGTTTGAGCGTCCATTTTTTCCTGACTTTGCCTGAATCGGAATCTACAGTACCGAAGGATTTACAGGATTGCACCGCAAGCCGTCGGCATGTAAGCAAACCTCTTTTAATTTTGTGCTGTATATCTTTTATTTTCATTATTCGTATTTTTTATATTTTCAATTTTTGTGACACTTCCGGACGCCCTGTCGATGCCTTCCGGACGCCCTGTCGACGCCTTTCGGACGCCCTGTCGACGCCCTCATCTCCGTCACCCCCAATCGCTTCGCTTCATTGGGGGTTATTCATATTCAACCTTTCAAGTTGCGGACAACGCCCTTGCCTTCGATATCCCGATTGCTTCATCCGTACTCCACGCCCAACCCGAAGGGTTGAATGTGCATAACCCCCAATGAAGCGAAGCGATTGGGGGGGAGGGAGGAGGGGGTGGGGGAGGGTTGTTAATTATTAATTGTTAACTGTTTTCTTCCCTCCCGGAAACTGCTGTTTCAGGTCGCTGTACCTGGCAGACGCGCCGACTGCATTTACCTTGGCAGCTTCGCGCAAATTGCGGTAGTATGCCAGGGAATTGTTATACAGATCGCTGCCCAGCAAACGGTTTGTGTCCTCCATGGATTGAAGGATACCGTTCAGCCGTTCGATACGCGGATTGAGTGCGCGGTGTGCAGTTATGTCCGCCGTATGTTCTTCCATATTGATATACGAAGGAACTAACTTCGGATCCTGTTGCATGTGACTGAAGGTCTTATCAACCCACACTTCCATTTCGTATGCCACGCGACCGTACAGTTGCCGCTGTTTTGGCGTAAGGTTTACTGCCTTACCCTTAATGATGGTTTCCATTTCCATCAATGCCCTGTCTATGCGGGCTAATTCGTCTTCCGTAAAAGACACCGAGATTAAATTATCCAAAGCCATTTCTTAATTTTTTTATAGCGTTAAACATTATTTTAATTTATTTTATCTATCGAAATTTCCCTGCAAAGGTAAATAATAATTAACAATTAACAATTAATAATTAACAATGAAAATGATGAATGAAAATTGTTCACGATGTACGCGGCGTAAATTTGTTGTAGAGACGCGATGCGACTGGAAGACGCGATGCATCGCGTCTCTACATCCAACCATCCCCTCAATCGATTTCAGTCCGCATACAGTATTCATTGTTAATTATTCATTGTTAATTGTTAATTTGAAAAGCGTCCCTTCAATCGAAGAATTTATCCCGCACTTATTATAATCATTCATCATTTTAACTCTTAGTTCTTAGTTCTTAGTTCTTAACTTAATAAGTTCTTTTCTCATTTCCTCTACCGCCATGGATTCGACCTTTGGCGGTTTATTGAGGACGATGTCTGTTTCCGTTTCCGCTTTTTCTTTCTGTCCCGTTTCGTGATACAGCTTTGCAAGAAGATAGTGGGGATAAAGACGGTTGGGAACAAGATTGACTGCTTTGATAAAACACTGTTCCGCCTGTTCGTACTGTTTCAGAGCCTGACAGTTTTTGCCCATGACATTGTAGAGCATGGGGTCGCAGCTGATCTGCATTGCGCGACGCAGGATTTCATTGCTTTTGCCGTACTGTTCAGATTTCGACAGGCTTTGAGCATATTCGAACAGGAATTTTATATTGTCCTGAAGATACGGATACTGTCCGGAAAACTCTTCGGCGGCTTCCCTGTGCAGGCCCATACCGTGTAATGTCTGTGTTGCTCTCCACTGTTTGTGCGCGCTGTAATTCAATTGAAAATTGAAAATGGAAAATTGAGAATTGGGAGACGAAGCGGATGAGAGCAGGACAACGGACAGGGGAAATGCGATAAGGAAAACCCATATCACAAATTTCGGGTACGGCCTCTTGGGTTTGTCGCCGTCTGTTTTATTATCGCTGTCCGCCATGCAGAGCGCGGACAGAAACACAAAAGCGATTACAAAAGGCAGGACATTAAACGGATACGACATGGCGGCAAATATCAGCAATGAAACCAGCGCCCCCGCCGGAATATAATTCCTCCTCCGTATTCCCGATGACAAAGTATAAACCGCAAAAGCAATGAATATTATAAAAGGGATTATTCCTGCCTCGATGCAAATCTGCAAATACTCGTTGAAAGCGTATTCCACTCCTTCGGCCACATGTTCTTCCCATTCGGCGCCTGCTCCCGACGCAAAATATGCCGCCTGAGCATCTCCGTAAGCGCCTCCGAAGTTGCCCAAACCGACTCCCATCGGATGCTCCATGATGGTTTGAGCAGCAATTTTCCATGTAAAGGCGCGTCCCGAAGCGGAATCCTTTTTCAGCAGAAACAGCCCGCTCATTGCGACTGCAAACAGAACGAAGGCTGCAAACGAAAACCTGATAATGTGTTTCCTGTATCTTTTACACCAGTCTCCAGTCTTTTTGTTTTGCAGACCATACGGGATTCCGATAAAAGCACAGCCGCCAAGAGCCGCCAGCCATGAAGCGCGGCTCATTGCGGCAGGCAGTATCAACACTATACTCAAAACGGCAAGCAGGCACAGAACAGTTTTTGAATAAGGGACTGCGAGAGACAGAAAACGGGCTACAGGCGGCAAACTTTGTGCAAATCCCTGCCCTTTGCATTTAAAATAACTGATAAGCGCATATCCCAGCGCAAAAGGGAAAACCGTTGCAAGCCAGCCCGAATACGGCCCGGGATTGAAAAACGAGCCTGTTGTTTTAAACAGATGATGATGTGAAGACGTGAATCCGTACAGCTGCATCAGTCCCCAGACTGCTTCGACCAGACCCGTAATGACAAACGCCAGTCCGCACAATTCGTATATCAGTTTATTTTTACCAGCAAGAAAGATTCTCAGATAGAAGTAAAACGCCGTCGCAAATATCAGTAACATGCACTTGTTTGGCAGTCTGACGGTATGGTGCAGACTTGTCAGTACGGAAGCCGCACAAAACAGCAGTATCAGCAAATCGGACACTTGGAAACTCACTCTTTCACGCCGTTTTATTATAGCCGCAGGAATGGCAAACACCGACAGCAAGACCATCGAGGCATAAAACCAAAAATATTTCCCCGATACAAGTCCGTTGGCTAAATCCCTGCTCACGATAAATACCGTGAAAAGAACGGTCATTATGAGAAGGCTCAGCAATATGTCGGATATTTGGTGTATGCGATTCATGTTAATTTATTTAACCGTTCCTTTGACTTTAAGCAAAATTTGTCCTCCTTCGGTATTACAGTGAACTGTAACCGTTTTGTTGAAGTATTCGCTTTTTTCAGGAGTGATTTTTACTCTGATTTCAGTACTTTTCCCTGATGCTACAGGTTGTTTTTCCCAATCGGGAACAGTGCAGCCACACGAAGCCTCAACATGTTGGATAACTAATGGATTCGTTCCAGTGTTCTTCAATACGAAAACCGCCTCTGAGGTTTTGCCTGCCTGCAAGTCTTTTAACTCTATTTCAGTTTGTTTTGATTCAACTGTTGTTGTGTAAACTCTTCCCGTAATTCCTTTTTCAAAAAATCTTCGATGAACAGTATTAAAATATTTTCGATTCAATTGCGGAAATTCCGGAGCATAGAAATAAATGCAAAAAGGTTTTAGTTGACTGTCAAGCACAAAAAAATGAAGTGGCAAATTTTCTGATATCCCTTCGAATTTTATATCTTTTTCCTTGACAGATAAAATGTTGAAGCTATTATTTATTTTATTTTTCAGCAGGATAATATCTTTTTTATTTTCTGTCGAAAACAAGATTAAAACATTCAGTGAATCAATACTGTCTTTGAATGACAATAAATCTGCTATGGCATTATCAATACAAGAACTGCACGAGTATTTGTCAAAACATAATACTAAAAGGTTTTTATCTCTTGTGTAATTCCTTAATAAATCTGCAATAGTATCATTCATAGTGAGCGATTTATTTTCTACCTCAAACTGTTTTTGTATAATTGTCTGAAGTTTGACAATTCTCGAATCTTGAGGAATTGTTTCCTCTACGATTTGTTTATTTTGTTTATATATAAACACTGAAAGTCCAATATTGAATACAGTCAGAATGATTATGCCAATTAATATTTTATAGTTTATACTGAATTTCACTTTTTACTTTTTTAAATATAATATTGCCAGAACAGGGTTATCTTCTTCCGGATTGCTAAACAGGGATTTTAACAGGGCTTTATCATTGTCGCCGAGATAATCTTTTGCATCCAGCATAGATGAAGCATCATATCCCGATATAACTTGAAGCATCTGATCCGTATGATTGAAACTGACAAGGCGCCCGTTAAGAAAACCACAATCTTTGGGATGTCGAATACCTGATGTAACCAGCGATTTTTTTTCTTTTTTAAAGTACAGTGTTACTATGTCGGCATAATTTTTTGACTTGTCCCACCATTGTGTATAAATGAAATTATCTGATTCAAATATATCGGTTCTTATTGTGATATTCTGTGGTATATCTCCCAGCGCTTGTCCCGGAAAGTCCGAACCGGTCGGCTGATTTATTTTTGTTGATAATCTGTATATAATGGTATCATTGGAAAAATGGAAAATATCATCAATATCTGCACACCATAAACCGATTTTGTTATCTGCCAGCTCATAAAAATACAAAGCCTCCCAATGGAACTGTGCAGGATACGTATTTGCTGTACTCCACACATGTTTATCATATTTTCCCAAAGAATCGACTTTCCATACTCCCCAGTACTTCATATCAGGTTTAAAACCTTTACCATCATTATAAGGATCGTAGCAAAGAAATCCGCCGTCAGGTAATAGAATAATGTCTCTTATCGTAGCATTTTCACTGAAAGAACGTATTTCCTTCACAAATTTTCCGGTCAGTGTGTAATATACTATTTTCCGGGTATGGATGTCATAAAGTATAATTTGTCCGTTTTTACGGTCTATCATCATGCGTGTTATTTCTACATATTCTCCGGGTCCTCTTCCTTTTTTCGATATATTGAATTTGTATTTACCCGTCTTATCAAATACAAGAACTGATGCGGTTTTCGTATCCTTAATATAAAATAATCCGTCATGAAAAATGACTTGTGTGATCTCGCCTATCATAGATTCATCCGTAGTCTCTAATTTTACATACCGCACCGAATCCGCAAGATCTGTGATCTCAATCGACTGGCTCTTATCTTTCATATCCAGCGAAACTGTTTCAGTATTACCGAATATGACTTCCGTATTGCGCTTGTCTTTACATGAAAACAATACCGTGCAACAGACAATAAAATAAAATTTAATATAATTTTTCATAATACAATAAAGTAATTTTAAATTAAAAAAAGTAATTACCCCAGAATTTGGGGTAATTACTGATATTTATTTAGTGTTTAAAAGCAACTAACATAATGAATTTTGCGCATTGGTATTACATGCATTATATATAGATGATGCAGCACAGCAATCGACATCACGGTAAACATAATTTTTTGACCCGTCATAATTGTATGTATAATCCCCAGTTTGTCTACTTACTCTAGCCATTACTAAGCCTGGAGTGTAATTACATGCGCTCTCCTCTGTAAGAGACTGATTGCTCCTTAAGTTGACTTCTATTGACTCTTGATTATTATTAACAATGCTGATATTAATAGCAGCAGCAACAACAACCGTAGCACCAAAAGCGGCAATTACGCCAAACGTATTTTTTTTCATATTCTATTCAAAAAACGTTCGTTAAAGACCTTTTTTGATTTTTTTACAATTCCCCCAAAAGCCAAGGCCTCGTTAAAACTCCTGAAAGATTGCGGTGCTGCAATACATAATTGCAGCAATTCATGTCTGCCGTATTGAAAGCACTGTCAAGGTTATTTTTGCCCAGCATCCAGATAAAGTCGCTTGCATATTTAAAAAACAGGCAAATGCCATACCGGACAGGCGATTTGGGGATAGCGGGCGGTTTTAGAGATGAAAAACAATTCGGTTTCAAACAATTATAAGCACGTATAAAAACAATTTCGCAAAGCGCCGGAAATCCCGTGCAAAGCGACAAAGCCTTCGATATACAGTTTATAATCTTCATCATTCTTATGTTTACAATTTTCATCATTTTTTTTATTCGATAACTTTTAATCTTTCCTTACACTATTATAAACGATTGAACGGGGAAAACTACGCGCAATTTTTCAAAAAAAATTTATATTTATTTTTATATTGTTGATAATAAGCTACACAAAATAGCAGTATTGCTATGGATGTATAAAACCAGAAATATTTCCCCGACACAAGTCCGTTGGCCAAATCCCTGCTCACGATAAATACCGTGGAAAGAACTGTCATTATGAGAAGGCTCAGCAATATGTCACAGGCGCGCTTCATTTGGTATTTCCTATTCTTTGACTTCTCCGCTTATAACAAACTGAATAACTCCTTTTTCCGTATTGCAGTATACCTGAACAGTTTTGTGGAAAAAGCCTGCTTCTTCCGGCTCTATTTCCAGCGTAATAGATGTTTCCTTTCCCGGCTTCACGGGACGCCTGTCCCAGGAGGGCTTCGTACATCCGCAGGAAGCATTCACACTGCTAATCAATAGCGGTTGATTGCCGGTATTTTTTAACGTGAACGTCGCCACGCTTTTTTTGTCTTTCTGCAAGTCGAAGAGTTTTATTTCGCTTGACGACACTGAAACCTCTGTTACGGGAACTGTGCGCTCCTGTGCCTGTCCGGAAATGACCTGCTTGTATAATGTCCACATTTTCGGGGACGACACAGGATTACCAATTATCTGTACCTTATTGTTTTTATCAAGTAAAAAACACTGGTACGCAGGATTTACGGGAAAATGATTCAAACGGTTGACAGTGTCCGCCATGTCTATAAATACGGGGTGATAAAATTTTTCTCTCCGAAATAAAGTATTCAGTTCTTTTTTACTTTTGGGCTGGAAAAAGAACAGAAAGCTCAAACTATCCCTAAACAGACTGTCAGATTCCAATATCAATATTTCCCATTGAGATAATTTCAAGCGACAACTGCTGCAGCCTGTTGAATCCACACAGCAATACCTTATACTCCGCATCCAGCAGGGCGCGACACACATCCGAAGCCGTATCCTTTCCCGTTACGGTACACAATATATTGTCAGGGATACGAATCTCCTTTCCCATCCACTCGTTGACAATTCGCTGGGCATCCGTCAGCCTTTTGTCCCTGCAGGCGAATACTGTAAAAACCAATAACAGTAAAAGTATCTTTTTCATTTACGTTAATTTAAATTCAGATCAATAAGAATTACTTTTGTCTATGTAGTTTTCAACATGAAACAAATCATCATTTCCAGTCATAGATTATCCAAGTCATCAATATAATATATTTTTCCGTCACCATTATTATTATATCCGATACAATATATTGTTTTGTATTTATCGTTGTACGACATGTACCTGATCAACTCATTTGTTTTAAGTACTTTTTGAGGAATTCCGTTCCAGTCATAAATTAGAATCTTGTTGGATAAAAAAACATCATCTCTTTTATCTATAGCATTTTTTAGTTGATTTTCGTTGTATAACAAATAAATGTACTTATCTGTAACTACGATCGAAGAAATTCCCAATTTGGTTTCCAACGAAAACACCAACATCTTTGGATCGGTAATAACAGGTAAAATACCTTTGACACTAAAAATGGTTTTTATGTTTTCTGTATTTTCGTAATCATATATTTCGAATACATCTCCATAGACCGAACCCCATGCAACTCTTTTTGATTCGGTGTTTCCGGCACATATCCCTGTCAATATGGACGTAACCACATTTGGGGAACAATTTTCAATAACTATATCTTCACCAAATTCAACAGTCGATTTATTTTCTATGTCATGCAGGGAACAACGTTTGTGCTGTCCCGATTGAGAACAAATAAGTTTATTGTTATCATAAAAAAATGATAGAATACTTCTGTCCGATACTTCGTCTCGAATAAGACAGGAATCGCTGTTAAATGCATAGACAAAAATATCCTTTGAAAATGTACTTTTAACACAAAATAAAGAATCGCTTTTATATGATCTTATCTGCTGTACGTCCAATAACTCATCTGGTCCCTCTCCTTTAGGCAAGAAACGGGTAAACGATTGTGTTTCCATATTGTATATGGATAATAAATAATCTAATTTCGGTTCCGATAGAATTATGTAATCTTCGTGAGAGAAAATCATATCCGGATGACCAATTGAATTCCAGGGATATTTTACTATTTCTTTTAATTCATATTCCTGTATTTTATCAAAATAATCAATCAATAAAGTTTTACTTTCTTGACACGATACAATAATTAAACATATATTTAACAAAACTATTATTTTTTTCATAATGACTATTTTTTATTAAAAAAGAGGAACGGAAACTCCGTTCCTCTACAATTTTCCTTAAAAGTTAACTTCAACAAGTGGCGCTTTTGAAGAAGCTCCACTACTCGTAGTACACGAGTCCCAAAGACCAAGGCATGATGTAACAGTTGTTCCATTTTCCCTTGTTAATACTTCAACATTCTCCAAAGCAATGGATGACATGTTGCTGCGTGAATTTAAGGTCGCATTTATTGCGACTACGACTGCTCCTGCAAACAGGAACAAAGCGATTCCACTTAATAGATATTTTTTCATTTTCTTTATAAGTAATCCACAACAATTAATGTAACAAGATTTGGCATATTGTATATTTAGAGTATATTTGCACGATAATTGATACGATTTAATATGAGACATGTTGAATTAACAGAAACGGAA
>JAIRZR010000058.1 GCA_031267155.1 Prevotellaceae bacterium
TTTTGATTGAAAAAATAAACCATATTATTGAGAATAACGATATAAAAATACCGGATAATAATTGTTGTGAATATAGTGGATTATTAAAAGAAATTCATAAAATAATAACTGATTATAAAAACAGTAAAGGCACTCAACGGAAAGCATATAATACAATAACGGAATTATATAAATTATACAGTGAGCAAAATATTGAAGAAAAAGTTGATTTTATTGCGGATATTTTGGATATAATTGTTGGAAATATCGGGAATGGAAAATATTTAATATGGAAAGAATACTTAAAAACATAATGGAATACGCCCGCACTTCGCATAACAGGCGACTGTTTACGCTTCGCCGCTCATTTTAATATGTATAAAAAAACAGCGGAAGATAATCAGGAATATGTAGCAAAAGTTACAGATAACTTATCGGCTCACCTGCAAAACCCTGTGTTTGGGGATAAGCAAAAAAAAGCCAATATAGCCGTCAACACAAGAAGATTAATAACTATCTTTCACCTTTCACTAACTGCCGCAAACCCTTTTCCCGGGCGGGATTGAGGGTGAAAGGACGTCCTTTCACCTTCCTTCCGCTTCTTCCACCCCGCCCCCTCTGTCTTTTCATCCTCCGTAAACCGGTGGAACGAAACCACCTTCGGTGAAATGAGCACATTTCACCCTGCTTCCCGCTCTGGGAAAGGGTTTACGGCAGTTAGTGAAAGGTGAAATGTAGTTATTAAAAGTAGCTGAGAGGGAAGTCGGAGTAGCAAAACCGGCTATCCACCCGATGAAAAGGTATTTATTTGTTAAATAAGTTATGCCGATGGCTTCAGTAAACCATTTCAATGGTTTTATAAAAACATGCCGATGACTTTCCAAAACCATCGAAATGGTTTACTGAAGCCATCGAAAAGATTTTTTTTTCACTTTCGTCAAACTATATCTTTTCGGGCTGAAGGCCGGCTGAAAGATGCTTCCTTTCAGCTGACGGCGTTTAGACACAAGCATTTACAGGAAACCTGAAAGCTGAAAGATAAGGTTAAAAAAGTACCTGTAAATGTCACAAATAATTAATTATTGCTTAAAACCTTTGTAATAATCCCTGTCTGTTTTTGCGGAAATTAATATCACTAACTTAATTTATTATGATCAGATTATTATCTATCGGACTTATCCTTAGCTTTGCATTATCTCCACACTTTTTATTTGCACAGGAAAGGGACAGGAATGGAAACGGAACCATTACCAATATGGGCGGAAGCTTCAGTATGAGTGTGCCGGAGAATGCGGTATTACAGTTTTCTTACATTGGTTTTGCTTCGCGGGAAATTGCGGTTAACGGGAAAAAAGACATTCAGGTTGTACTCGAAGAAAATTACGAAACGCTGGATGAAGTGGTAGTCACCGGTTATGCTACACAACGAAAAATCAATCTTTCGGGATCGGTAGATCAGGTAACGGCAAAACAATTGGAAGCAAGGCCGGTCACGAATATTGCGAAAGGCCTGCAAGGTATGGTTCCTAATCTCAATTGCCGCAATATACGAGGCAAGGGCGTCATTTGGCGTTATTTTGATCACAACCAAACAAGGGAATACCGAAAAGATTCAGGTAAACTACAATAATAACTTTTCATGGAAACATCCTTCCGTCCTGCCCGGTAAGACGTCTGATCCTTACATCTATTTAAAATTAAAGAACATTGCCGTTTTAAATACTCCTTGGAGTTCGGGGCATGTCGCATCCGACGAACGATTAGAATGGGCAAGGCAAAAGAGACTATTATCCGGTAAGCTACCTGTACTGGGGCTTTTATCAGCAACCTTACGCCGGAGGAGTGGAACATATTTACGATTTTTACCGTCCGGCACCGGACAGCGATGTGGAAAGGGCAAAACATTCGCAGGCGTATCTGAACGCAGGACTGGCAGAACAGAACCTGAACGCAGAATATCCCGTATTCCAATGCTGGCTGGCGGATAAGAATCTTGGTACCGAAGTCGATGATGCGATGGGACTGGCTATACCACAAACGAAGTATTTACTGAACGGAGCCTATTTGAGAGTGAAGAATATTACGGCAGGCTATACCTTGCCCGTCAAATGGGTAAGAAAGGCCGGACTGAGTAAAGTCCGCGTCTATGTGAGCGGGGATAATATCTGCGAATGGAGCGCCCTGAAGAAGTATTTTGACCCCGAAGCAATAACCGACAGCTCGCAGAACGGATACGTTTATCCTTTCAACCGTCAATATTCGTTTGGCGTAAATATCGTTTTCTAACAATTATTACACAAAAAAGAATGAAAAATAAACTAATAACTATATACCTGCCGGCGATAGCCGCTTTGATTCTTGCAGGTTGTAACGACGATTTTATGGATCGCCAGCCTCAAACCGAAATCGGTGCGGGAAGATTCTTTAACACGGAAGAAGACCTGAAAATGTATTGCCTCGGACTATATGATTTTCCTTCTTCATGGAATTACGTAGATTACGGATGGTAATTTATTCGGGATATGTTCCCATTCTGTTTTGATCAGGTAAGAATTGATCTGGTCGAGAATCGTTTTACAGGTTTCTTCTGTCCGGGAAGTTAATTTATTCGTTTCAGCAGGCGTATGGAGCAATTTAAGGATACTCAATAATACATTATCAACTTTTTGCCGTATATAGGCCAGTTGGTAATTGATGAGAAGATTTTCCTTATTATGTGCGGCGTCTGCTTCCTGTGTGCTTACATTATTTTTCCATTTATAGTAACAGCCTTCCTGCCGGAGTAAAATATCGTAAATATTCCACATGAAAGTGACAGGAGGAATCTCATCTTTACACATTTCAATCACTCTGCGGATGAACTGGTGTAATTCATAATGCCCTGTATTTGTAAGGTCATACAGAAATCGGGAATTAATAAAGTTTTCTTTCATAAATATTTAATTCTAAGATCTGCGCGGATCATGTCAAAAATAAGCAAATAATTGAAATGATAATGAACAGATTCGTTTCTTATATAAAAACCATCCGGTTTTTATTTGTCGATTTATATGTATGCCCGCCCGTCCGGTTTCTGATTTTTGAAACTATAAACATTTTTCAAATCAGTTGTTTCGTTTACTGCAAAATTCTGATAATCCAAATACCACAAACATGGTATTTCGTAAATAATTCTTATTGTCTATCTTTGCGCCGAAAACAAATACAGGTAATAACGCTGATAACAAACAATGGGCACGCAAAAAGAACTACATTTCGACACATTGAGGATACATGCAGGATATACTCCCCAGGCGCACAACAATTCAATACAGGTTCCGATCTATCAAACAGCCTCATTCGACGCTGTCAGTCCCGAAAGAGCCGAACGGCTGGGTAAGTTTGAAGAAACAGGTTTTCTCTATTCCCGTAT
>JAIRZR010000485.1 GCA_031267155.1 Prevotellaceae bacterium
TTATGAGTATGCTTACCCCAGACAAAATTACGGCGATTTTCTGTATTGCAGACGATGTTTGCAAAGAATATGCACAGGAGGTCAAAAAACATCAAACACTGCCATGCCACGGTAAAAAGAGCCGAAATCGCTCCTGTGAGATGTCTGACAGTGAAATTATAACCATCCTGTTATGTTTCCATTTTGGAAGTTTTCGTAACTTCAAACATTATTACATGTTTTGCGTGGGGAAACATTTGCGAAAAGAATTTCCCAAACATCTGTTATACAACAGATTTGTGGAAATGGAGCAATGTTGATGACAGGAATGTGAATGTACTTAAAGTATTGAGTGAAAATCTGTCTGGAAAACTTTACGGAGACAGGGGATATATTTCCGCTGCACTGTTCGCGTCTCTTTTTAACGATGGCATTCATCCGGTAACCGGCATTAAAAGCAATATGAAAAATCGTCTCATGAGTTTGAGAGATAAAATACTGTTGCGTAAACGCTCTGTTATTGAAACCATTAACGACGAATTGAAAAATATTTGTCAAACAGAGCATTCCAGACACAGAAGTACGGTTAATTTTCTGATGAATCTGCTGTCTGCACTCACGGCATACTGTTTCTTTGACAAAAAGCCGGCCATTCAGTTTGAACGGGAAAAAACTGACGGCCAGCTGGTGCTGTTCTGATAAAAATCAATTACTTATAGCTCCATAATAAAAAATCCGAAGTGATGATTGCTGCGGAAAAATAAACTTGTGTCCAGTAGTTCTTTTGATTACTGGCTTGAAGTCAGGATGCTTATCCCGAACTCAGGTCATTAATGCGCCTGCTGAAATTGAATCTTTTATCATTGTCCTTTTTATTTAAAATTTCACGGCGCAAAGGTAATGCGGAAATTATATAGCCTGGTTTTCCCTGCGGCTCTTTTTTGCTTTGTCGTGTGGCTCAATTGATGTTTTTTGCGTGCTAATAGTACGGATTGTCAGTATTTTAAGAGGTAATTTTCTCTGTCTGTGAAAATTTTTCAATCCACGTTATCCGTGTGCTATAAAAAAATCAGTACAATCCCGTCGTATGACCTGTTTTCACCCCGAATACAGTATTTTTCATAAATATTGGCGTTCCGGTAACCAGCCTTGACGGAATATTCGTCGCGGATACCGGAATAATGTATATTTGGTTTCCACGTCAAAACAAGTGAGAGGCATATTTGCCGTAAATACTGTTTCACCTTTTTTACTTGGCGAAAATAATAGTGGAAAAACTTCAGTTTTGGAATCTATCTTTTTGTTGTCAGGTATCTCTAATCCCCAATTGGCATTGAATATAAATCTTATGCATGGTTTGAATGTAGCAGAAGATTCGTTGAAGTATATTTTTCATAATCTTGAAACTAATGATAAACCGCTCATTATCGGAGATTTTTCACAGAATACAAATCGGAAAATAGAAATATCACCAATTTTTGAGAAAAATGTTGTCAGTAAAGAAATTGATACTTCATTACAGGACAACTCTTCTTCTGTTTTGTCTGCCGTGCCTTTGCCTGAAATTTTGGGACTGGATTATGCTTTTACAATTAAAAGAATTCACGAACAAATGTATTAAAACAAAGTAAAAATACTGACATACAGGACAGTATGAGAGTTATCTCTATTGTTAATACGCTCAAAGAGGGTTTTCCAATCATACTCGCGTTCTTATGAAGGTTTGGATTTGGCTCTTGAAAACAAAATGGAGTTTGAATAGTGAGGGCGGTATCAGTTTGTTGCTGTTCGCGCTTGGTAAATGAATTTTTTATCTAACTTTGTCGTTTAAAATAAACAAACAGCATATAATGTCAGGATGAAAACAGAATTGGAAAAATGTATGGATGGAGAATGGTATAATTGCCATAATCAGGTTTTTATGGATTTCAAAGCTATAGCTCGAAAGATTTTGGCGCGATATAATGAATTGTCTTACGATGCTAAGGATAAACGATATGATGTGTTAAAACAGTTGTTTGGCGGAATAGGGAATAACGTTTCAGTAGGTAATCCTTTCATCTGCGATTACGGGAGAAATATTTATCTTGGCGACAATGTGTCGATAAATATGAATTGTACGTTTGTGGATTGCAATAAAATAACAGTAGGGAATAATGTTTTAATTGCGTCAAACGTGCAGATTTATACGGCTGCACATCCTGTTGAGCTTGACGAAAGATTAACGCCCGACTGGAAACCGGACGGTAAGGAATATTTCTGCCGTACTTTCGCTCTTCCTGTTACCGTCTGCGACGGTTGCTGGATCGGCGGCGGCGTTATCATTGTACTAGGGGTTACGGTTGGCGAGAACTCTGTAATCGGCGCGGGGAGCGTGGTGTGTTCCTTTTCCAAAACCAAATTGTTTGTTCCCACATATTTTAATATGCGGACAGGTTTTGCGTTCAGATAATCGAACAGAGAAAGGTCGTTCGCAAACAGAATTGCGCCGAGCTTGTGTTTGCTATTGATATTGATGCTTCTGACGGGGGAGCAAGCTGTCGGGGATAGATTTGATACACAGACAGAATGTCGAAATAAAGGATTATCTGTACGGGATAATCCTTTTGATATTCTGGAGTGTCTTATGCTTAAAAAAACTGTTTGCAATAATTTTTTCCGCAATAGCACCTCAAAATAATATTTCGCTGAATTAAGCGCGATTTTGCCAATTCGAAAAAATGACATAATTTTGTAACCATTAAAACAGTATGTTTTGTTTATAAAAGTTTGATATTTTGTTACACTTGTAGAAAATTGAGTAAAGTTTGCGAAAATTATGAAAGATATTTTAGCTGATTTAAGCCCTGTACAGCGGGATGCTGTCAGGCAGATTGACGGGCCAAGTTTGATTATCGCCGGAGCCGGTTCCGGGAAAACAAGAGTACTGACATATAAAATCGCCTATCTGATGCTTAACGATATTCCACCGAGATCGGTGCTTGCCCTGACTTTTACGAACAAGGCTGCAAAGGAAATGAAGGAACGCATAATCAAAGTCGCAGGAAAACAGGCGAACAAACTGTGGATGGGAACTTTTCACTCCATTTTTTCGAGAATACTGCGCACCGAAGCGGAGACCATAGGCTTCAAGTCCAACTATACGATATACGATACGACCGATTCGCTGAGCATAATACGGGGTATTATAAAGGAAATGAACGTAAATGACAAAGTTTACAGGGACAGGGATGTGTACAGCAGGATATCAATGGCGAAAAACAGCCTGATGACGCCTGCCGCATACGCTTCAAACGCGCAGCTGGCAAATGAAGACATACAGTCGCACAGACCGAAAATCTCGGGAATATATCAAAGATATTTCATGAAATGCCGTAATGCAAATGCTATGGATTTCGACGATTTACTGTTATATACAAATATCCTGTTCCGCGATAATCCCGATATACTGAAAAAATACCAGCAGTGGTTCAAATACATTCTGGTTGATGAATATCAGGACACTAATGTTGCCCAGTATCTTATTGTCAAGCGTCTGGCCGAAGTATCCCGCAATATTACCGTTGTGGGCGACGATGCACAGAGCATTTATTCGTTTCGGGGAGCAAGAATCGAGAATATCCTGAATTTCAGGAAAGATTACCCGAATTATACCGAATATAAGCTGGAACAGAACTATCGCTCGACTCAAACAATCGTTAATGCGGCCAACAGTCTTATTGCCAAAAATAAGAAACAGCTGAAAAAAACATGTTTTTCCGAAGGAGACGTGGGCGAAAAGATAGATATTATCAGGGCGTTTACCGATCAGGAAGAGGGACAGCTTATCGCATCCATGGTTGTAGATACGGTGTATGGGAAACAGGTGAACTATTCGGATATAGCCATTCTCTACAGAACAAATGCGCAGTCAAGAATATTCGAGGATTCTCTCCGGCGGAGGAATATTCCCTATAGAATATATGGGGGGATTTCGTTTTATCAGCGCGCCGAAATAAAGGATGCTTTGGCTTACATGCGTCTGGCTGTGAATCCCCTGGACGACGAGGCAATGATCAGAGTCATAAACTATCCCGCAAGAGGCATAGGCAACAGTTCCATGGATAAAATACAGGCGTATGCCCTTGACAATAACCTCAGTCTGTGGGAAACTGTCGGAAAACTGCCACTGACGAATACAGGCCCGAAAGATTCTGTAAATATTGGCGTGAAAGATTCCATCCTGAAAAAGATCGCCGAATTCAGGGAGCTTGTCGAATCGTTTATAATAAAGGTAAATACCGAAGACGCCTACTCTTTCGCTTCGAATATAATCAGGCAGTCCGGAATGATGGCGGAACTTAAAGCGAACAGGACGCCGGAAGGAATATCGCGTATCGAAAATATCGAAGAACTTTTAAACAGTATAAAAGGATATATAAAAAATTCCGAGAGCAGCGGAGACAGTCCGATGATAGCCGAATATCTGCAGAATGTTTCCCTGATAACCGACATGGACAAGGATTCTTCAAAAGACAGTAACAAAGTAACCCTGATGACGATACATTCCGCCAAAGGTCTCGAGTTCAGTTATATTTTCATTGTAGGGATGGAAGAGGGGCTTTTTCCGGGAAGCAATTCCATTCAGTCGGAACATTCTCTGGAAGAGGAACGGCGTCTTTTCTATGTGGCGCTGACGCGGGCGGCGGTAAAGGCAACGATTTCATTTGCGCAAACGAGATACCGCTGGGGAAATCTGGGATCATCCACGCCAAGCCGTTTTTTACGCGACATAGACAAATCCTATATCTCGGCCAGCTCCGCCAAAAGCGCCCTGGAGACAAGGGAAAAGCCTCAGTTGAGTAATTTCTACAAAAAAAGTGAGAAAACAGACGGCGACCACCAGTATAAGCCCCTGAAACCGGCAATGAAATCACAGGAAAAGGTTGACGAAACAGCATTCATTCCAGTCGGGACGGAAGTCGAACATGCCCGTTTCGGACGGGGACGCATTGTGGGAATCGACGTCGAAGGAAACGATGTAAGAGCAAAAATCGAATTTTACACCGCCGGCATGAAAACTTTAATACTGAAGTTTGCGCAGCTCGAAATTATCGAAAATCCGGAAAAATAAGCCATTTCCGGACTGATGAAACGAAGCAATTGGCGCTGTGGCGAAGCTTGCAATCCCGGTATTGCGGCCAGTTTTAGCTACAAATAACAACATGGGCTTTAGCCCTAATAAAAATACTGAAAATGTAGGACTAAAGCTCCCATAGTATGAAGTTGAATTGCTGTTTGTTTGCTTTCCCCAAAAAGCCCGCCTGCTTTCCCCAAAAAGCCCGCCTGCGATTTCAAAAAGCAGGCCTGCTTTTAAAATTTACAGGCCTGCTTTTTTGAAAAGCCCGCCTGCTTTTTCCTTTTTCTTTTCGGACTTCAAAATTGCAGGCGGAATCCGTAATGGCAAAAGCAGTTACGGAAAACTTTATCCGCATGTACGGTGCAGTATTCAGACGTGAAAACGTTACGCCTGTCGAAAGAAAACTAACGGCAAATATTTGCATGTTTATAAAAACAGGAGATCGGCGTTTATGCATAAGCTGTCAAAATCTCCTGCTATTCAGATATTTTAACAGCAAAAACCATTCATTGAATATTTTTTACTAAGTTTGCGCGTCAAAATTAGAACGGTATATTTTATGTCAGGCTTTTTATTGGACGAAACAGATCAGAAAATTCTTTTTCACCTGGTATGCAACGCGCGAACGCCTTTTCTGGAAATAGCGCGCGAATGTGGAGTGTCGGGGGCGGTTGTGCACCAGAGAGTGAAGAAAATGGAAGACGCCGGCGTCATTGCCGGGTCTCAGTTTATTGTCAAACCCGAGATTTTGGGCTATAATGTCTGCGCCTTTATCGGCATACAGTTGACCGAACCGGGCAAGTACAACGAAGTGGCAATCAAGCTGACACATGTGCCCGAAGTCGTAGAGTGCCATTATGTCACAGGCGATTATGCAGTGATGATAAAGGTATTTTGCCGGGACAACAATCATCTGCTCTCGGCGCTGGCAGAAAAAATCCATACGATATCGGGAATCGAGAAGACCTATACCTTCCTGTCGCTCGACAGGGCTTTTGAACGTCAGATATATGTGAAGGATGAAAGTATTTTAAAACAATTAATAACTGTAAATAATGAATAAAAACATCATGTTGCTGTTAATACTTGGATTATTAACAGCATGTAAAGAAGAAAAAAGTATGAAAGTATTGTTAGAAACAAGCGAGGGAGACATCGTGCTCCAGTTGTATGAGGACACGCCGCAGCACAGCGAAAATTTCCTTAAATTGGTTAAGGATGGCTATTATGACGGCGTTATTTTCCACAGGGTTATAGAGGGATTCATGATTCAGTCGGGCGATCCCGATTCAAAGAACCCTAAACCCGACGGACATTACGGACGCGGCGGTCCAAGCTACAAAATCCCGGCGGAAATTTTGCCCGGGCATCACCACAAAAAAGGCGTTCTGGCGGCAGCGCGCACTCCCAATCCTGCAAAAGAATCGTCCGGTTCGCAGTTTTACATAGTGCAGGGGAATGTTTTCGACGCTGAAGAAATGAAGGCTATGGAGGAAAACAGGAAAGCCGTCAATCCGGATTTCAAATTCAGCGAGGAAGCCATTAAAAACTATACCACAATAGGAGGTACTCCCCATCTGGACGGAGAATACACTGTTTTCGGAGAAGTTATTGAAGGTTTGGAAACTGTAGATAAAATCGCTGCAACGGAAACACAACCTGGCGACAGACCCGTGAAGGATATTTTCATCAAAAAGGCGAGCATAAAGAAAAACAGTCCCGACAAATGAGAGAAAAGATAGAACAGCTGAGAAAAAAAATCGAAGAATTTAGAGCGGAAACTCCTCAACAACTGGAGGAGTTTCGGGTACGCATTTCGGGAAAAAAAGGCGAACTCACCGAAATATTCGAAGACTTTAAAAACGTTGCTTCCGAACAGAAAAAGGAATTTGGCAAACTCCTGAACGAGATAAAAAACCTGATGCAGGAGACACTGAAATCGCAGAAGGAACTTTTCGACAGTCTTGAAACCGGTAAAAGCATAGCCGACAAAACCCTGCCTGCGTTTGCCGGCAGTCTTGGCTCGAGGCATCCCATTTCCCTGGCAAAGAATGAGATTCTGGAGATTTTTACCCGTCTGGGATTTACCGTTGCCGAGGGTCCCGAAATCGAGGACGACTGGCATGTGTTTTCAGCTCTGAATTTCCCTCCGAACCATCCGGCAAGGGATATGCAGGACACGTTTTTCATTGAACAGAATCCCGATATACTCCTGAGAACGCATACAAGTTCCATACAGGTGAGGACTATGGAACGGCAGAAACCGCCGATAAGGGTTGTCTGCCCCGGGAGAGTATTCCGCAACGAGGCGATTTCGGCAAGGGCGCACTGTATTTTTCATCAGGTAGAAGGCTTGTATATTGATAAAAATGTGTCGTTTGCAGATATGAAACAGACTCTCCTGTATTTCGCCCGCGAAATGTTTGGCGAAAATACGGAGATAAGGCTTCGCCCCTCGTTTTTCCCCTTCACCGAACCTTCCGCCGAAATGGACGTGTCGTGTAAAATATGCGGCGGCAAGGGATGCAACATCTGCAAATATACGGGATGGCTCGAGGTTCTCGGCTGCGGCATTGTCGATCCCAATGTGCTGGACGCATGTGGAATCGACAGCAGGGAATATACCGGATTTGCCTTCGGAATGGGCGTCGAACGCCTGTCGATGCTTAAATGGCAGGTAAAGGATTTGAGATTGTATTTCGAAAACGATGTTCGCTTCCTCGAACAGTTTCAATCTGTTATATAATTGGAAACAGGAAAGTCAAAAGCCGCTCCTCGTCCGGATTGCATAATTCTCGGTATAGAAACCGGAGGCGACAACTGTTCCGTCGTTTTGTCGAAAGGCTGCGAGATCATTGCATTAAAGGAAAAGTCAGGCAGGGAACACTCGAAATATCTCTCGGTTTTTATTGATGACATTATCAGGGATTCGGGACTTTCGTACAGCGATATTGACGCTGTCGCTGTGGGCAAAGGTCCCGGATCATATACCGGATTGAGAATAGGCGTCGGCACAGCCAAGGGAATATGCTACGGCGCCGGCAAGCCTCTGATTGCGATAAACAGCCTGCTGTCCCTGGTTTCGACATGCCGGAATGTTTTATCGCCCGTTT
>JAIRZR010000131.1 GCA_031267155.1 Prevotellaceae bacterium
AAATTTGTCAAAAATACCGATTATTTTTTCTGAATTAAGCGTCCCTTCAAACATTTCGGAGTGCAGCCGGCAATCTTTCGACATTATTCCGAAAACGCTCAATGCCGTTGACCGTGACGAAGGTAAAAGTATTTCCTCTCCCTTTCTCTGCCATGCATATCTGACACTCGGTGTCAGCGAAAAATGAGAACCGTCGGAAAAACGAATTATTGGACAGTCAGCTGGAAAAAGTAATTAAACAGATTCAAAGTACGGAAAAGGAAGCCAAAAAATTGATTAATTATTATACAGTAAACAAAGACAGAATGAATTACAAAGATTATTCGGAACGCGGATTACGAATTGGGTTGGGCGCTATTGAGGCAGCACACCGTAATGTAGTGCAAAAGAGAATGAAACAGTCCGGACAGCGATGGTCAGGAGAGCATGTTTCATGAGTGGAAAATGGAATAAAGTGATCGAAACTATCAGAAAATACGCCGCTTGAGAGGAAAACCGACATTTTGGAATGCACCCTTTTGTGCATTGCGGTTATGAAAATAAAGCCCTCCAGGCTATCATGCTTCAAAAAAAAATTGAACGAGTATTTTTGAACCGGATTTTTGACACCCGTAGAGTGCGTAAGACCATGCGGGCAACGCTTATCTTTTCGACATTTTCCAGATCTGTTCTTCGTAATCCTTGAATTTCTCGCTTTGAAACTCCGAATAATTTAACTGTTTAAGGATGTTTATCAGGTTTTTATAATACGATGAACACTCTTCGTAATTATCGAATATCGGGTATGCTCTGCAAATTTCGAGAACGAGGTCGAGCATATATTTTTGACGTTCCATCGGCGTGGACGAATCGACCCTGTCGAAAGCATCCTGCTGCAGAATCACAAAGTCGATAAGTTCCGATTTCCAGAAACGGTCGTGATATTCCAGAGGCACGCCGTCGTCGCCCAGGATATTTATCTGTTCGGCAGCTTCCTTTCCTTTCAGGATGATGTTTTTACTTTCCGAAATCCTTTCCGCCCAGTTTTCCTCAACCGAGCTGTTCAAATATTCCTGGATTTCCGGGTATTCGAGATATTTGGAATAGCTGTCGACGGGATCTACTGCGGGATACCTCTTGCTGTCGGCGCGCGACTGGGCAAGGGCGTAGAAACAGCGGGCGACCTTCTTTGTCGATTCGGTGACAGGCTCCTTGAGATTTCCTCCAGCCGGCGACACCGTCCCGATAAAAGTAACCGAACCGCTTCTGCCGTTATTCAGAACGACATAGCCTGCACGGGAATAAAAGCTGGAGATGACAGCCGACAGATCCACCGGGAAAGCGTCCGCGCCGGGCAACTCTTCCAGACGGTTGCTCATCTCCCTGAGCGCCTGCGCCCAGCGCGATGTGGAATCTGCCAAGAGGAGGACTTTCAAGCCCATCGACCTGTAATATTCCCCAAAAGTCATTGCCGTATATACCGAAGCCTCGCGCGCGGCAACCGGCATGTTCGAAGTGTTGCATACGATGACGGTACGTTCCATCAGGCGGCGTCCCGTACGCGGATCGTCGAGTTTCGGGAACTCCATAAATATCTCCACCACCTCGTTGGCTCTTTCGCCGCAGGCCGCCATGATGATGATGTCCGCTTCCGCCTGCTTTGCCAGGGCATGCTGCAGGACTGTCTTTCCCGAACCGAAAGGACCGGGAATAAAGCCCGTGCCTCCTTCGGCTATGGGATTGAAAGTGTCGAAGATGCGTACTCCGGTCTCCATTATCCTGAACGGACGCGGCTTGTCCCTGTAGCAGGTAACAGGCGTCTTGACAGGCCATTTCTGTACCATTGTTACTTCCCTGTCGTTGCCGCTGCTGTCGGCGAGCACCGCAATGACGTGATTTACTGTATAGCTGCCTTCCCCTTCTATGCTTTTGACAGTGTAGTTGCCTTCGAACTTGAAAGGAGTCATTATTTTGTGCGGCAAGCTGTTTTCAGTTACTTCGCCCAGCCAGCTGCCCGCCTTCACCATCTCGCCGGCATGTACAAGAGGCGTAAAATTCCATTTGACAGTATTGTCCAGAGCTTCGGTATATTCACCTCTTTTCAGGAAAACGCTTTCCATGGTTTTGAGATTGTTCTGCAGACCGTCGTATATGCTCGAAAGTATTCCGGGTCCCAGCGAAACCTCGAGCATGTGCCCCATAAATTCCACTTCGCAGCCCGTTTTCAGCCCGCGCGTACTTTCGAAAACCTGTACAAAAGCCCTGTTCCCGACGATCTTTATTACTTCCGCCATCATCCTGACTTTGTCCAGGCTGACAAAACAGATTTCGTTCTGCGCCACGGGACCGTCAACTTCCACCGTCACAAGATTTGATATTATACCGGTTACTTTACCTTTCGTATTCATTATTCTATTTTTTTAAATTCAAGCAAGTCATCAACTAATTTCCGGAACATTTTTTTGCCTTCCCCGCTGTCCAGAGCCATCCAGCGGTCGGCGACATGCGCTTTCATCAAAATTCCAAGCGCTACATCCAGGCTGAAATATTCCATGATATTGATTTCGTTTATCCTGTTCCATCGAAACATGTCCAGCCTGTTTTCCCTCTCGAGCGTGTTTGGAATCTCCAGCGTGCGAAACAGTTCCGGAATGTAGTCCCTTTCGCGCGACAGTCCGAAATCGGGACCTGTATTCTTCAGCAAAAACTCTGTAACCTCATCCTTCCCGATTAAATAATCTTCCGGGGAGATTCCCAGCCGCCTTCCCGAATATGCCGCCAGAATATTCTTCATCTCCCTGTCGAAGCTGAACCACTTTGCGATGAAGGCGTTGTCCGAGTTTTCCATTTCGCTGTAGCAGAGTTCCAGCAGATATTTTTCGGCGGCGAGTTCCTCGGGATTTGCTCTGTGCTCCGCCCTGTAGCCGTCGATATATTCAAGGAAACGAAGCATATACTCCGGCATAAGTGATCTGTCCCAGCTGTCCGGCGAGGGAGATTCCAGCCTTCCGCCCTTCTTCCAGTCCCTGTTTTTGTCGTAGATGGCGGAAATAAGATTGTGATTGTCTATACTGCTCAATAAATCACGGACGTAAACGGAATCCCTGTCCGAGATTTTTTCCAGAATGTAGTTCCTGATGTGCAGGAAATCCAGGTTTTTGGAATCGCCCGCTTCAAAAAACAGTTCGGGCAGACTTGATATCAGATAATAGTATTTTGCCATCTGGAGAATCTGCTAAATATCCTGACCGAACAGCAATTCCGAGACTTTCGGACGGAGATACGCCCTGAAAAGACTGTCAAAATCCTCGTCGGTGAAACTGATGTAGTAACCTTCGTTCCGGAAACCGATTCTGAATCCCGATTTCAGCCGGCTGTCTTCGCTGAGTTCCAGCGATGAGAGAATCGATGGAATCTTTGCGGCTAAATACTCGGACACAGCCTGTTTCTGCCCTTCGGGGATAATCATGAACAGATTGAAATTCCCCGAATGAAGGGGATCGAAGCGCTCCGTTGCCGCCCCTATCAGCGACTGTACAAACGCGGCGTCCTCAAAAGCCTGCCTGACGCCCGGACTTACGGTTTTGGTCAGTATCAGATTTTCTACCGCCTGCTTTACCTCGCCGATGATTTGCCTGCCTGCGAGTTTTATTTCCGCATCGGCATTTGCTTTGGTTTCCGCAGCCTGCTTTTTTGCTGCAGTTTCTATTTCCGCAGCCCTGCCCCTTGCTTCGGATAATATTTTCTCCGCTTCGACTTTAGCCTGATTGAGAACAATTTCCGCCTCCTGCTGTCCCTTAGATAAACCTTCATTGTAAAGTTTATCAGTCAATTCCTGAAGTTTATTCATTTGCATACACTTTTTATTGCCGCCCGCAAAGTTACACGAAAAATTGAAAATCGAAAAATATCTTTTTATAGATGGAATGATCATAAGTCGATAAGAAAAATATTTATTATACAGTGGACTGGTTAAAATTGTGATGTGAACACAGAAAAAATTGTAGGGACGGGATGAAAACATCACTCGATTTTTCATGCCAGTCCGACCGCAAGATTAGGACGAACACATAGATCCGCACCTACATTGAATGCACACTATAACCTAGTTAGGGCTTGAATCAACCGCAGGTTGAACGTGATTTTAAAAGGCTTGTGGCGGAAGATAAACGCTTGTTTTATTGATATTGATATTCATCCCCTGAAGGGGCTTACGACGAGGGTATATCTTATACATAGAGCGTTGCCACTGTGCTAATGATGTAACTCTTTCAGAGTTATTTCCAATCTCTAATAATCTCCCAAAAATACCTTTCAGGCACGATTTGTCGTAACATGACATGTGATTATGAAAATCTGACTTTTCAAATCTGTTTCTATGAAATGAGAAAAACGACATTTTGGAAACGAAGTTCGACGCAGTCAATACACCCTTGAATATCAGCATAAAAAATCCCGAAGGGATGTTATTATTATAGCAAAACAACAAACACAAACCTTACAAAACGCCGAAGGCGTGACATTATTGTAATTCATAAAATGGAACGCAATTATTTTTCAATGCATGTAATATTTTAACACCCCTCCCTTTGGGTTTATCTGATATGAATATGTTTGAATATGGGTGCATTGACTACGTCGAACTTCGTTTCCAAAATGTCGTTTTTTCATAACCACGGGTCGTAACGTCGTAACCTGTGGCTATTATAAAACAACTCTGAAAGGGTTACATCATTAGCACAGTGGCAAAGCCCTGTGTAGAAAATATCTCATTATCATAAATCCCCAACGGGGCGTAATCAGGTTTGTCTCATTTGATTAGCCTGTGTAGAAAAGGGCATAATCCATTTATTCCCACAAAAATGCCGGCAACTCTTCCTGAAATGTGCGTGTTCTATGGTGTTTTTCCTGACTGTCAGATACGCCATATCTCGAAAATGCACCATCCGGATTACGCCCTTTTGGGGCTTACGACGAGGGTACATCTTCTACACAGGGCGTTGCCACTGTGCTAATGATGTAACTCTTTCAGAGTTAATTGCTGAAATAAAATTGCCATGTCCAATTGCCCGCAGGGCCCGCAGGGCATTAATATCAATAGAAATTTGTCCAACACACCTTCACAACCCCGTTAGGGGTTGAATATTAGGATATTTTGTAAACAATTCCGCCATTTGCCATCGCGTGCAAGCCTTAAAAGGCTTGTGGCTGGAGGTAAACGGTTTTCTATTGATATTAATGCCCTGCGGGCAATTAATCAACACTATTCAACTTTTAGTTTTTAACTCTCTTGATGCCCTGCGGGCAATTTCGCAATGCGCATTATCACAGTATCATGAAACTGTTACACCTTATTTATTTCACGTCCCTCATTTCCTAACTTTTACCTCCACAAGTTAAATTATGTTAAATTTTATTAAAAAAATGAACATTTACTTTTTGTAATAAAATATCAATTACCTTTGTGAAAATTTTTGAAAAATACGAGTAAAATTTTAGCGAATAAAAATAAAGAAAAATTAATGGGAAGCTTTTCAGCACATAGAGTTCAAGCAGTGAAAACAGCAAACAGTTCTGATTATTTGTGTGTTTTGAAGTTTTTTTGCACGATTTTTGTACACACTCCAAAAATAAAAGTTACAGCGTCGATGTCGACAGATTCAATGCTCCTGTCAGCGGTTACAGCGTCGTTGTCGACAGTTACAACGCGATTGTTAAGACTAACAAAGCCGTTGCTAAGACTGACAAAGCCATTGTTAAGACTAACAACGCCCCTGTCAGTGATGACAGCGCAAATGTTAATGATCACAAAGCCCATGTCAGCGGTGACAGCGCAAATGTTAACGATTTCAATGCTCCTGTCATCAGTTACAAGGCTGTTGTGTGCACTCACAATGCCATTGTTAAGACTAACGGCGGCTTTGTTAA
>JAIRZR010000180.1 GCA_031267155.1 Prevotellaceae bacterium
AGGGCTTTTCACACAAGTCCCGCAGGGACGGCACTCTATTAACCGTTGGTGAAGCCGAAGGCGTAACCTGCGGTAGTAATAACTGCTATATCCTGTTTATTTTGCATCTCTAAAGCATACGGTTAATAAAGTGTCGCCCGTGCCGGGCTTTATATGCAAATCCCGCAGGGACGGCACTTTATTAACCGCCGGTGAAGCGTAGCGTAACCTTCGGATAAGAAGCATTAGTACTACATCATTCATGAACAGTCACGGCTGTACTGTGTGCGGTATATATTCAAAACATTGTTTTATAATTTTCATCATCAATCAGATGCAAATTATCAGGAGCAGGAGGATATGCTTTATCCCGAATGTATTTCTTCACCTCGTCAATGGCGCTCCGGGTAATAACAATATTGTTATGCCCGAGATCAATGGGAGTAAGGAATCCCCATTTGACGAAAAAGCCGGTAAAGTCCATTTTGGCGACATCACAAACAATACGTACAAATTCGAGCTGGCACTGTCCGTCACTGTTGGAGCCAAACTTCCCTGCCGGGTCAGGATTCGTCCGTACTGTTTCATATACATCCGCATAAAAATCTTCCTTGCCCAGCACATTGTGCATATACAGTTTCAGTTGCCAGAAAGGAACCAACTTGCAAAATACATCTTCGCAGGCGGCATGAGCGATTTTGGATTCTATAATATCACGGTAAGCTTTTTGGTAACGGTTGTTTTTACGGGCATATCCGGGCGTTGATTTTTCGACAGGTATATGTTCGGCGAAAAGCCTTGACGAGAAACCTAAACTTGTCGTAACATCCAGTGAAAAAATATTATTTGTAACTTCCACAGTACCGTACCAGCGCAAACCGGGGCGCGTTTGGTGGACATGGCCTACTTCGTGCGCAATACCCCACAGATGCCCAAGTGTTGCATCATTGTCGCTAATTTCCGGGCTTAAAATTGTTTGCTGGTCTCTGTCTCCAAACCCGGTATAATTGTTTGCGGCATAAGCGCCTACCCAGTCCGGAAGTTTTGTTACCTGAAAATGCAGGCGGTTTTTGGGTTGCCGGTTATATTTCACTAATCCCATAAACACTTGTTCGCGGTACACTACATCATCAAATTTTCGATTCAACGTACGCGGGTCTTTCACATAAGCACGAAAAGCTTCCGTATCGAAATTCAAGGTAGAATATTTTCCCTTTACATCGAAATGCGGATAGCTTGCCTGTGCCAAACGCTGTTCCCATTCATCTGCCGGATGTTTTTCCATATCAAAATACCCGGATACCTGACCTGTCAGAATCTGAATCTTTACAGGTTTCTCCGTACCCGAAGCCGTGTAATAGGCAATATACATCAAGCCTTCATTTTTCGCCCTGATTTTGTTGACGCCGCTGCGCAACTCATAATACGGTACGCTTGGAGGTTGTATAGAGAAGCCAAAATCGGGTGTCTGAATGAACAGCGCCGGTTTTTCCTTTTCCGTTTCGCCGACACATACAATTATATTTTCTCCTTTACGGGCAAAAATACCGGTCGGATTATCCCATAAACCGTAAGTAGAAGTTTTATTTTTTTGTGCCGTTATTGCAGGAGAAATGTATGCGGAGTATTCCTGCACGCGGAACTCGTCGCGGGCTTTTCCATCGGCAACATAATTCGCCAGTTCGCGAAGGAACGGACTGTTTATCCCGGCAATAGAACTTCGGGAAACGTTTTTTTGAAGTTCCGAGCAGGATTCGTCGGTAAAAATTTCCTTCAGATTGAAAGTTTGCGGATTTATCTTAAAAAACTCCATTTCAGCGCATGAAGCAAAACCCTGTCCGTCGCCTGCTCCCGATTTCACAATGATCCGAATACCCTTCGTGTCAACAAGCGCAGGAATAAAATCAACCCTGCTTGGCATAGATTTTCCCGGGAAATCAAAATCGCCGTATTTGTACAATGAACCACTATTGGGCTGTATCCATAACTCTATTTCCCGGAAGTTACCATTCATATTGCCATCTGAGCGGGGATTGTACACCATATAATCCAGGGTGTCGTTTCCCTCGAAAAAATAATCGAGCGTAATCGGGAAATAATCCGCACTTTCATTGCTCCATAAAGAGTGATAATGCGTTTTCGGATTGCCGTCGAATGACAATTCTATACCTTCATTCCACTGCATACTTGAAGCCTTACCTGATATTACGGGAATTTTTTTGTCGGAAACGATTTCGCCGGCAAATTTGCTGAAGTCATATTCCTTTGACTGACAGGCACAGCCGAGCAGGAATGATAAAATAAAAACAACTGCATACTGCAATTTCTGAATTTGTATTTTTTTCATAAACATTAAAAAATTAGTGATGCGCAAATGTACATGATTCTTTTTGATTTACACACAGACAGAATAAAATATTGAGGAAAGAGACATAATTCAACCTGAACTGTACAAACTGGAATTACTTGTGTATTTCGAGCGATACTCTTTCGGCGTGCAGCCGTATTTTTTGCTGAACATTTTATAGAAAGTAACCCGGTTTTCAAATCCCGATTTGGGAATGATTTC
>JAIRZR010000267.1 GCA_031267155.1 Prevotellaceae bacterium
ACAACAATGAAGTGCCGGAAGCAAACCGCTTTTTCGGTTTCGACGCCTACAAAAAAGTGTTGGCAATGCCCGAAATCGACGTGGTACTGCTTTGTACTCCAACCCATTTCCGTCCCGAACAGTTCAAGGCGGCGGTAGAGGCAGGGAAACATGTGTTTATGGAAAAACCCTGTGCAGTGGATCCGACCGGCATCCGCACTGTCATTGCCGCTGCCAAAGTGGCTACGGGCAAGGGTTTGACGGTGGTTACGGGCAACCAGCGGCGTCATTCGCGGGGCTACTGGGAAGCCTACATGCAGGTGCGCAACGGCGCTATCGGCGAAATCGTCTCCGGCGCGGCGCACTGGGATCAGGGCGCATGGTGGAACAAGCCCAAACGCGCGGAATGGAACGATATGGAATACAACATCCGGAACTGGTTTAACATCAAATGGCTGAGCGGAGATCATATCCTGGATCAGGCGATTCACAATATCGACATCGTAACATGGTTCATGGGTGTGCGTCCGGTGAAAGCTGTCGGTTTCGGCGGACGGGCGCAGAGGTTCACGGGCGATATTTTCGACTTCTTCAGCGTGGATTTTTACTATGATCAGAACCGGAGAATGTTGACCACTGCCCGCCAGATTGACGGCTGCGACGGGAATGTTTCCGAACAGGTGTACGGCACCAAGGGAATGTTTACCTCTGGCGGATCGCTGCGTCTGGAAGACTACAGCGGCAACATCATCTGGCAGTTCGATAAGAATACGCCCTCAAAAAATTCTTACGATCAGGAGCATATCCATCTGGTTGAGTCGATCCGTCTGGGAAAGAAAATCAATCAGGCGGAAGATCTGGCATATTCCACTCTGGTTGCTATCCTCGGACGCGAAGCCGCATATACGGGAAAAGCGATTACCTGGGATGAAATCATGGCGTCGCAGTTGCGTTACGGTCCCGAAAAATACGAACTTGGCGCTTTGCCCGATTATCACGAAGGCGTAGTTCCAAAACCCGGCAGACCTTCGAAAGAGGCGCTGGAAGCCGAAAAGAAGTAGTTTTTCTATTAAAGTTTACCATATTAATTAAATTTAAAGTTGAAAATATCCTTCTTCCTGATGCAGGAAACTGTATGGAAGAAGGAATTTTCTCATTATCCGAATAAATAAAAAACATTATGGGAATTCTTATTGCATACCTGATGCTGGCGCTGTCGGTCTCTTTCTTATGTTCCGTAGCCGAGGCAATTATACTGTCGATACCCATTTCCTTCGTTAAAACGAGGGTATCGCACGGAAGCAAAACGGCGAAAAAACTGATGGATTTCAAGGACGATATCGATATGCCCCTCTCGTCCATTCTGTCGTTAAACACAATTGCGCATACAATTGGAGCGGCAGGCGTGGGCGCACAGGCAATAGAGGTATTCGGCGAAGCTTATTTCGGTCTGATTTCGGCAATACTTACCGCTCTGATACTCGTTTTGTCCGAGATTTTGCCGAAAAGCATAGGTACCCGCTACTGCAGGGAGCTGGCCATGCCGATGACCAAAGTGATTAAGGTAATGATGTATCTCACATACCCGATAGTCCTGTTATCCATACTGATAACCCGTATGGTATCCGGGAATAAGGAGAAGGAAACGGTGAGCCGCGAAGAGGTCGGCGTTCTGGCTGAAATAGGCGTGGAGGAAGGAGTGTTTGCCGAAAACGAAAGCAAAATAATTAACAATCTCCTGAAACTGCAGCAGATGAAGGTGAACAGGATAATGACGCCGCGCACGGTGGTCATATCTGCCGACGAAAACATGAAGCTGAGCGAATTTATCGGGCGCACCGAAATTCAAAGACATTCGCGCTTCCCGATATACAGCGAAAATATTGACAATATCACCGGTTATGTCCTTAAACTGGACATTCTGGAAAACCTGACGAAAGGCAAGGATACCGCCCTGAAAAAAATCAAGCGGCACATAACTGTCTGCTACGAAGGTACAACTATCCCGAAAGTATTCGATATACTGCTGGGAAGCAAGGAGCAAATTGCCCTGGTTGTGGACGAATACGGCGGAATGGACGGCATAATTACTTTGGAAGATGTTATCGAAACAATATTCGGCATGGAAATCGTTGACGAAAGGGATGGTCAGGCAGACATGCAGCAGCTGGCAAAGGAGTTATGGGAAAAAAGAGCCAAGGATCTGGATATAAATATCGAAAGCTGATTATACTTTTGCGGTCTCAGTTGTTCATGCCGTCGATGAGGTGTTTATGGAAATAAAAAGAAAAGTTGCCTTCTATACTCTCGGTTGCAAACTGAATTTTTCCGAGACATCGGCGCTTGCCGGAGTGTTTGCAGCCAATGGATTCGAAAGGGTAGGCCATTCGCAGCCTGCCGATATATACGTGATAAATACCTGTTCGGTTACGGAACAGGCCGACCGCAAATGCCGTCAGGCAATAAGGAAGTTCATACGCCAGTCGCCGGATGCAGTCATTGCGGTTACAGGCTGTTATGCCCAGCTGAAGCCGGAAGAAATTGCATCCATCGAGGGCGTCGATCTGGTTTTGGGTACGGACGCCAAGGGACGCCTGTTTGAATATGTCAACAGCATGAGAAACAGGGGAGAGACACGGATTTTCTCCTGCGAAATCAATGGCGTGGACAGTTTCTTCCAGGCATTTTCTTCGGGAGACAGAACACGCTCGTTCCTGAAAGTGCAGGATGGATGCGATTATAAATGTGCATACTGCACAATCCCGAAGGCAAGGGGAAAAAGCCGGAATCCTTCCATTGCTTCAATTGTGGACGAAGCGGTGAAAATTGCCGCCTCGGGGACAGGGGAAATAATACTTACCGGCGTCAATATCGGCGATTTCGGACGTTCGGGCAGTGAGAAGTTTATCGATCTACTGAAGGCGCTCGACCGGCTCGAAGGCCCCAGACGCTTCAGGATTTCATCCATCGAGCCGAACCTGCTTACGGACGAAATAATTGATTTCGTTTCCGCTTCCGAAAAATTCCTTCCGCACTACCATATTCCCCTGCAGTCGGGCAGCGACAGGATTCTGAAACTGATGCGAAGAAGATACCTGACAAAACTGTTCCGCGAAAAGATAGAAATGCTAAGGGACAAAGACCCATATACTTTCTTCGGCATTGATGTGATTGCGGGCTTCCCGGGCGAAACCGGGGAGGATTTCGAAGACACATACCGGTTTCTCGAAGAACTGAATCCCGCCTGTCTCCACATCTTTCCATACTCCGAACGGGCAGGAACAGACAGCGAAAAGATGGAGGATAAAGTTAAGACGGAAATCATAAGTGCAAGGGTTAAATGCTTGAACGAATTGAGCAGGAGGCTACACAGGGACTTCTACATCAAAAATGCCGGGAGAAACGAGGAGGTACTGTTCGAATCTTCGGTGAAAAAGGGAATGATGTACGGTTTTACACGCAATTATATCAAGACGGAAATTCTGTGCAGGAAAGACCTGGCAGGTAAAATTATACGCGTCAAACTGACAGGCATATCCGTAAACGGAAACATGAATGTCGAAATACTTGACAGTGAAATACAGCATACAGGATTATGATTGATACGCACGCACATTTATATTCGAAAGAATTTGATACCGACAGGGATGAGGTAATCCGGAGAGCTGTCGGGAACGGAGTTTCGAAACTCATTATCCCTTCGACGGATGCAGGCGATTTCGATGCCATGATGAAGCTTTGCAGGGACTGGCCTCAAGTCTGCTTTCCGGCTGCAGGACTGCATCCTACATCGGTCGGAGAGGACTATGAAACCGAACTTGCCTTTGTCGAAAAGCAACTGGATTCGTGCAGCTTCGTCGCTGTCGGAGAAATAGGAATCGACTGCTACTGGTCGATGGACTGCATCGCCCAGCAGCGGGACGCTTTCGAAAGGCAGATCAGGATGGCGCAGCGACACAGTCTGCCGGTAATAATACACGCAAGAGATTCGTTTTCCGAAATTTTCGCCATACTCGACCGTATCCATACGCCGGACACGAAGGGCGTATTCCACGGATTTTCAGGAACCCGCGAAGATTATCTTAAAATAAGGGAATACGATACGTTCAAGATGGGTATCGGCGGCGTGATTACCTTCAAAAACAGCAAACTGCCGCAAACTCTGGAAATCATTCCCATAACGGACATTGTGCTGGAAACCGACGCACCATACCTTACGCCGCATCCATACAGGGGAAAACGTAACGAAAGCTCCCATATCCCGCTTATAGCGCAAAAGATTGCAGAACTGAAAAACCTCAGCATAGAAGAAGTCGATAAAATCACTTCCGAAAATGCAGAGGCGATGTTTCGGATATAAATTTTGTGAAGATATGTATGCTACCCCGAACTGTGCTACGCTTGTTAGGGCTTATCAAAATTGGACGCCTACGTCAATCTGCAATGCACAAAACTATCCCACACGTGATATGAAAAAGAAGACGCGACTGCTGAATGATATCAAATCCTAAAAATGTCGTATATTTGTCCCCGTGTTTTACATGAAAAGTGATGATAGATTTACAGAATATAAAGCAACAGTTCGATGTAATCGGTTCGTCTCCAAGTCTTAACCGGGGGATAGATATTGCATGT
>JAIRZR010000304.1 GCA_031267155.1 Prevotellaceae bacterium
CGAAACGGCCTGCGCCAGCAGTATGCTTGCCGGCATAATCAGACAGGCAAGCAGGATATGGCGGAGTTTCATTTCCCTGAAATTGAAAAAGCGTCCGGCAACATCTTTCCGCAATTCCGCATTTTTGGAAATTAGCGCATACGCCACTGCCGCCGGAGCCAGCAATCCGGCAAACGCCATGACGCTGGCTATATTCAGATACTTTCCCTGATAAGGCGTAATATGGCTCACATATTCCGCCCCAAACCAGAACAGCCACGGTATAAGGACAGACAGGCTATAAAACAGCGCCGTATGACGGTAGCCGCCGATAATGGAATTTACTTTTACTTTGTTCATGTCACTTTATTTATTTGAGGGCAAAAGTAGGTCATCGGGGAAAGCGGTTTTAAAATATGAGACGAAATGCCCTGTTTTAGCGACAGAACACCGTTTTTTGTAGCAAAATCAAAGATTCTTTTGATAAGTCGCCTTTAAAATTCCTGAATGAAGAACCGTATTTTCACTCAATTTCCAGTTTGACATTTTCAGTTTGCCGGAAAAAAGAGGAACGCCTTTACCCAGAATGACCGGAAAATAGCAGAGTTGAAGTTCGTCTATCAAATCGCGGTTCAGTAAAAAGGTTATCGCCTGTCCGCCACCGACCAGCCAAATATCTTTGCCGGCCTGTTCTTTTAACTGACGGACAGTTCCGGGTATATTCTCCGTAAGAAAAACTATATTTTCTTTCAACGGCAGACTGTTTTTATGGCTTGAAAGGACATACGTGAATTTGTCCCCGTACGGCCCTCCACATCGGTATTCCTGAACTCCTGAAAGGTGCTGTTTCCCATAATGACAGTGTCAATGGAATCATAAAATTCCCTGTATTCATACCGGTTTGGAGAGATACCGGCCAGTTCGGATAACCCGTCCAGCCCGCCGTCGGGAGGTGCAATAAAACCGTCAAGCGATACGGCAATGTAAACTTTAATCTTTTTCATCTTCTTTTAATTTAAACGTTTATACTGCATCCGCCTGCATCAAAAGAAAAGCGTGGAACTCACACTGCTCCGACACGAGGTACTGGCATACCCAAGAATGAAACAGGCAATTCCACGCCATACTTGCGTACAGCATGAACATTGCGCATTAGTCCCATTCTCTGAAAAGTGCCAGTTTTCGCATCGAGACGTTCAGCGAACGTTATGTTATATCTAACGGTTTTTATGCCGTTATTTTCAATTTTACAGGGACAAAGGTACAAAATGTTCAACTATTATTTGCAAGACAGGTCTTTTTCCCGAATAAGAATTGAAAACTGTCATGCTAATGTGCGATTTTTAAATAAGCGTAATTAAATTAAAATCAGATAATTAAATTTCGAACTTGAAAAATAATTATGTTTCTACATGTAAACACATAATATATTCGTATCTTTGCAGTAAAAATTTCAGTTTATGCAGTCATTTAAATCGAACATACAAAGGCAAATAGACCTGATTCCCGAAGGTAAGATATTTACTTTCAAAGACCTTTCTTTTCCTTTGCCCAAGTTTGCCAATGTAGCGGTAGTCCTTTCCTGTTTAACTCAAAAGAATAAACTGGTTCGGATTGAAAAAGGGGCTTACTACAAGCCCAGGCAGTCAAGTCTGGGTTTGGGATACCTTCCCGTATATCAGGACGAACAGTTAAATTACCTGACCCGTAAATTGAACGGCTATTTAACAGGCGCATACATTTACAACAAAATGTCACTGACGGAACAGGCGCCTTCGACTATTACCATCGCTGTCCGTAATCCGGTACGTGCTTTCAGGTTTGAAAAATTATCCGTTGAATGTGTAAAGGCTTATGTGGATGTTCCCGACGACAATCAGACGTTGCGGTTAATACGGATTCTGGATGCAATCAAAGATTGCCGGCATATCCCCGGCACAAGTCCTCAGGCGGCTTATGACAGAATTTTCAGCCTGCATGTATCGCCGCTGGATTATGCAAATCTTGAGAAGTTAGTATCTTTGTCCAAAAATTATCCGCCAAGGGTCAGAAAAATACTTGGCTGCATGTTGCATGAAAACGATAAGAGGGATTTGGAAGAACAGCTTGCAGTAACCATTTGCCCAACAACGCGGTTTGATTTTCCGTATAAATAACTCACAATATGAATTTACATTTACAAAACGAGGCTTTCAGAGAACTGGTGGAATTGTCCGCCGATCATTTCGGATACGAACAGTCGCATGTTGAGAAAGACTATTGGGTATCCAAAATACTCAAAGAGCTGGCGTTTTCCGAATTTGCAGACAGGATATATTTCAAAGGCGGGACTTCGCTTTCCAAAGCATACGGTCTAATCGACAGATTTTCAGAAGATTTGAACATGTTTGTCTATTCCGGTAATCCGGCATCTTCCAGACAGGCGGAGAAAACATTGATTCGCAATATTTCTCATTATGTCATCGAAAACAACAGGGAAATGTATGTGGAAGAACTCTCCAAAACCGGTGGGGATTTCCGCAAGCTGGCTTTTTCGTATGACACGCATTACGAAAGCGCCGGATTGAAAGAGAATCTGGAAGTGGAAATCAAATGCTGTGCGCTGGAAAATAAATCAACGATGTATTATCCCATGCAAAAACGGCGGATACAGCCGGTTATTGCCGAATACCTGCAAGCCGCCGGACGCAACGATATTTCACGCCGTTTCGGACTTGATACTTTTGAAATACAGACGATAGACCCGAAGCGGACATTGTGCGACAAGATTTCGAGATTGACAAGACTGTCGTATAATGATGATTATGAGATGCTCATCGCCAAACATATCCGGGACGTATATGATATTTACCGCTTATTGAATGTTTCGGAATACCGTGATTTTATTCAATCCGGTGAATTTACCGAAGCCATGCAGCTTGTAACCGGCGAAGACAGGTTATACAAAAACTCGCAATCCCATCAACCTGTTTCAATGGCAAAAATATTTGCCGAAACAGAGCAAACATTGAATTTACCCGCTGTTTTTCGCGCGTACAATAACGAATTGAGGCAATTAATGTTTGAAGCAAACACTTTACCGGCATTGGATGAAGCCGTTCAAAACATCAAGTTATTGCAGCAACCGTTATGGCGGTTTGATGAAAAATACAGGGGCATGTAGCGTCGTCATTTCAGGACGAAAATGTCAGTGCAAGATGCAGGGCTACATCTATATGTAGCCCTGCACCTTGCACAAGAAAAGAAAAATTGATTATCCGGTATTTGGCTGTTTCAAAAATAATGCATAGATTTGAACCCTGAAGCTGTGGCAGACGGTTCGAGGACAATCTGAGACAAAACCCGGTCAAAAAGATGCGTTACAGATTCGTTACAGAGGATATTTGAAATAAGTATAACGTGTTGATTTATACGGAGATATAATGGATTGGTTCACGCCCCGTCCATACCGCTAAGTCGCTGAAAATAAAGCGACAAAAGAGTCAAAAAGCCTGTAAAAGTAGCATTTTACAGGCTTTTTCTTTTCTATCTGTACCATCTTTAGGACAGGATAAAGTCAGGTTCGGACAGAGTTCCGTTACCAAATCATTACCTGTTTGGGGAAGAATCAAAACAGGTAACGAATGTCGCGATAAGGCACTGATATGTCGCATATTGGCACAGCAGAAATGCCTCATTTGAGAGAACAGAAAAGTAATTTTGTAACTTAAAAAATGAGCGCTATGCGAAGTAC
>JAIRZR010000314.1 GCA_031267155.1 Prevotellaceae bacterium
CGCCCTGCCCGCCGGTATGGAACCAGGGCATGTACGACCCGAGGCAGGTGCGCGAGGATTTGAAGATCAATGCCCGCCCCGTCCCGATGCTTGCGCAGTTTGTCAAAAACGGCGAAACCGTTACGCCCTACAACGGCTCGTGGATACAGCAGCCGATTGTCAGGAGCGGAGACGTAAACGGCTATGTCCCGGTTGTCCGCAAACCCAATGCCATGCTGCTGGACATGAAGGTTAAGGTGGAAAACTCATCCTCGACAAAAGTTACCCTCGTCATCCGCAACAGCGGCAGCGCATCCATCAACGCGCTGACGCCAATTGCCTTCTACGACGGCGGCGCTGAGGGCAAAGCCATAGGCGGCGGCGCTGTGCCGGCAGGAAGCCCGCATCCCGTGGGCGTGGATATTTTTCCCGACGAACAGCTTACGCTGACATATACCCTGTCCGGGAATTTCAACAATCATCTGATATGGGCGCGAATCATGGACGACGGCGCCGGCTTCCCGGCGGCAGACTATGACGACTGCGACTTTTCGAACAATATCTTTTCGGGCATCGACTGTCCATACCTTATATATATGCTCACCGCTTCGCCCGACACCGTCCTTTGCGGGACATCCGACAATGCACTGCTGACGGCGGTAAATACAAATGCGCATCAGTATCCGCCCGTGTACCAGTGGTACCGCAACGGCGTCGCCATACCGGGAGCGGTTTCCCAGACATATACCGCAACGCTTACGGGAGAATACAAATGCTATGTAATCGAGGATATCTGCCGCGGCTTTTCGACGGGCATAAGCATTACCCGCGACACGCCGGTGGCGGTCGATGACAACAGTGTCAAAGTTCACGGAGTTCCCAAATACATAAACGTACTGCTGAACGATACCAAATCGCAGTATTGCGGACTCATGCCCGTGATAGCGCCGGGAGACGGTCCGAAAAACGGAACAGCCGCCGTGCAGCCCGACGGCCTGATACTGTACAGTCCCGATCCGGGGACTGCGGCGGTCGCCGATTCCATAAAATACACCATCGGCAATGCCGGCAACAGGGCGACGGTACGCATCCTGCTCTATCCCGTCCCGCCCGTAACGCTGCTCAAGCCGGCAAAAACGGACACGGCCGCCTGCGTGGGAAGCGGGTTTGTTTTCGAGGGAAGCTATACCGACATCGACGGGACTTTCGGCAACGATCTGGTTTACCGCTGGGAGTATGCCTCCGCAGACAGTCCGGCAGTATGGACTGCTGTCGCGGGCACGCAGGGGACTTCAAGCTCGGGCTACGCGGCAAGTACATACGCAATCAGTCCGCTTGACGCCTCCCATGCGGGCTGCTACCGTCTGGCGGTGGCAAACGCGGCATATATCGACGATCCCTGTTATCGCGCCGTCTCGGACACGGTACGCCTGCGGGTCGACCGGGTGCCGAACTATCCCGACATCCGCGTCTGCATCTGCCCCAATGCCGGGAATGTCAATATGGCGAAATATCTCGACACGGTCAATGAGGTAAACACAAACAGTATCCAGTGGCTGAGCCAGATCCAGGGCATACCGGTTACTTCGCCCGCCGGGATTGTTTCGGCAGACAATCTTCTGTCGGCAAGGGTGCATGCTTTTACCTACTCGATAAGCAGCCTGTGCGTGAGCGGTCAGAAGAGGAAATTCTATGTCGAGACAATCGAACACGACAGGGTTCATGTCCCGAAAGATACTGTTGCAATGTGCTACCGCCATGCGAACGCCATACAGATCAACCAGCTTTTCGGCATCGAAGCGCAGGGCGAATGGCTGTACCCGGCGTCAATCGAAGGGTATGTGAACAAATCGGCTTCCCCGGTCTTCAAGGGCGCGGTGGTCATGGACGGAAAGTCAATCTACGAGGACGGCAGCATACCTGTCGCCCCGTACCCATATCACGGCGTGGACAATGTCAAAATGCTCAGGATTACCTACAGGACGCAGAACGACGGCTGCCTGCACGGTAAGGAATACAGCGTGGTGGTAGTCCTGACACAGAATATTGCAGATTGAAAATTTCGGAACAGGAGTTGCAGGATTCTTTTTGTCTGAAACAGGATTTTCAGGATTAAAGGATGTGCAGGATGAATACCGTGCGCGGGCTAAAGCCGGTGCGTTAAATCCGTGTCGACAATTTATACGGTGTCCAGTGTAGAGACGCGATGCTCGCGTCTCCATGGCGATGCTCGCGTCTCTACATGGTTTAGATTTGGTCCTTCCGAGGGAGGATTTGGTACTTCCGAGGGAGAATTTAGTACTTCTGAGGGAGGATTTATACCACGCGCGGGGCAGTTTTGTGCATTGCAGACTGACGCTGTAAGGCGTCAAATATGGATAACCCCGAACAAGCGCAGCGCAGTTCGGGGTAAACTGTCACAATTATCAGAACTACGAAGTAGTTCAACTCCTTACGGAGTTGTGGAAGAGAGGCGTTTTACCCCGTGCTGCGCTTTGCTTGCACGGGGTTATCAAAATTGGACGCCTGCGGCGTCAAAAAGACGTGAAGTATTTCTACATTTTTATCTCACAATTTTAGCCCGCGCGCAGTATAGTACTTCCGAGGGAGAATTTAGTACTTCCGAGGGAGGATTTGGTACTTCCGAGGGAGGATTTAGTACTTCCGAGGGAGGATTTAGTACTTCCGAGGGAGGATTTGGTACTTCCGAGGGAGGATTTAGTACTTCCGGGGAAGGAACGGGTTTTATCGGATTGTTCAAATCAAATTCGGTTTATGTAATAAATAATTGTTACCTTTGTCCCGGAAAAATCATGATACGATGAGCGAATTATACAACATACTCTCCATTTTTGTTACGGGCGGTTTACTGCTGGCTTGCGGGCTTATGCTTCTTTTCACGAAGACGCCTGGAAGTCCCCTGCTGGGCAACTATCGCAAGGCACGGTACATGCTTGCCTGCGCCTACCTGTTTTTCGTCGTTTTCGAAATAGTGGAATACCTTTTGCAGGTACCGGAGCCGTCCGTTCCGGGCGTCGCTTCCGTGCAGACCGTTTCGCTGGCAGTTGCCGTCACGCAGGCTTTTCTGTTCACCTTTGCGATACTGGCGCTGGTAGAAGTACGGTTTCCGGGCTGGCGGTACATCTTTTGTGAAACGCTTCCGGTACTGCTGTTTGTTGCCGGAGTTTTCGCCGCATATCTCTGCTGTCCGGAGGAGTCGTTCGGGACTGTCTTTTACGCTTTTGCCGGGATATACGCCCTGCAGATGATTCGCTATACCTTTCTGTTTCTTGCGGCATACCGCCGGTTCCGTTTCCGGATGGACAACTATTTCTCCGACATGGAAGCCGGACGACTGCACTGGCTTGCCTTCTCGTTCTTTGCCGCGCTTGCCGTTGGCGTGACGGCTCTGCTGTCGGCGCTGTTCATGTCGGACGTCCTGATTCTCTCCTTTACGGTCGTGCTGGACATTTTCTACACCTATTTCGCCATCCGGTTTGTCGATTACGCCCATCAGTTTCATACCATTGAACATGCGATGGACGGCGAGGGAACGGAGGAAACCGTACAGCCGTACGTCCAGTCCGAAGCCGGGATGCCACGGCATGACGGAGAGGCATTTGTCCTGCTCGAAAAACACATGGAAGAATGGATTGCCGGAAAAGGCTTCACCGAACAGGGAATAACAGTCAGCATACTCGCCGCACGCCTCTGCACAAACAGCAAATACCTCTCGGTGTACATCAACACCCGCAAAAGACAGACATTCCGCGAATGGATAAACGAACTGCGCATCGAGGAAGCCAAAAGCCTTTTACTGCAACATCCGGAAATGACAGTCAATGAAATTGCGCACTGCAGCGGCTTTTCCAACAGAAGCAGTTTCCTGCGGCTGTTCAAAAAACACGCCGACGTCTCCACCACGGAATGGAAAAAACGTGCTTTTAGAGTTAAAGTTAAGAGCTAAGAACTAAGAGTGGCTAAAATTGTGATATGAAAACGGCAATTGAAAGAGCCGGATATCTGCTTTAAATCCGTATCGACAATTTATTCGGTGTGGAGACGCGATGCTCGCGTCTCCACGATGATGATCACATACGGTCACGCGAAGAATCGCCGTGGAGATGCGATGCATCGCGTCTCTACATGGAAATACGTGAGATTTTCACGTTTAATAAAAAATCGTACCTTTGCCGCAGAAAATAACATATTAAAAAAATGAAGTTATGTTGCTAAGATTCAAAGTTAAAAATTTCCTTTCGTTCTACGAAGAAACTGTGTTTGATATGTTTCCCAACATCAAACGTGTGAATTTTTCACACCATATTTATACTGAAATGAATGTACCCCTGTTGAAGCAAGCCGTTATTTATGGCGCTAACGGTTCGGGCAAATCCAATTTCATTAAAGCGATTGATTTTTTGTGCAGCTTCGTTATATACGAAGATTTTATCAAAAAAATTGATTTGGACGATTACTTTTTCCAGCTTGCAAAAGAAAAATTGCAAAACATTTCTTTTGAAATAGAATTCTTTCATAAAGATGAATATTATATTTATAATGCGGATATTAGCAAAAAAGAGATTCGCGAAAAACTGTCAAAATCAAACTTGGGAAAAACAGAGGACTCATTGATATTCGAACGCAGGGGAACAGACATCACTGCTCCTTCCACTCAGAATAAAACAACTGTAAAACAATTGCTTTCGCGAAGTTCCGATTCTTCCCTGCTGTCTCTTAATCACAGATTTCCCGTACTTTCAAGCAAGGGTGCAAATCATATTTACGACTGGTTTTCCAAGAAAATAGAAGTTATTTCGATTGGCAGCGCAATTCCCGCACTCATTAATGTAATGTCGCAAAAACCTGAAATGTTGAGTTTTGCCAACAAAGTTTTTGAGAATATCGGAATTGGCATTAAAGCCGTAGGAATAAGTGATACTCCATTTGAAAAATGGATTGCCAAATCAAAAAATGCGACTGAATTGCAAGATATTATAGATGAAAATTCTTCGGCTTCCAATGGAAATATCAGTCAAATAAAAAACAACAGAAATGTTTTGAATATCGCTGTTCAGAAAGGTACAAAGACAGTGCAGGAGTTCCTGTTCGACCAGCTGGGACAGTCGGGCTATCACAGGCAAATGAAAATCACTGCCCAGTCAGACGGAACAGTGAGACTGCTGTTTTTGATACCTGCTTTATATGCCGCCATACATCAGGGCAAAACTGTTTTCATTGACGAAATTGATAACAGTATTCACCCGAATTTGATGTTTGAACTGTTGCGGTTTTATGCCAATACCAAAAGTACCGGACAGCTGATTTTCACTACGCATACTACAAAATTCCTGAATCAGCAGGAATTGCTTCGTCCCGACGAAATCTGGTTTACCGAAAAACTGGATGGCAATACGCGAATGTATTCCTTGAATGATTTTAAACTGCACAATACGCTGAATATCGAGAACGGATATTTGGACGGACGTTATGGCGGAGCGCCTGTAATGGATGAAATTATCCCGGAAATATGAGAAGTTACGAAAAATCAAATCCTGAGAAATCCGCAACAGTTCCCGCTCAAAAATTTGTGGACAAAACGGAAGCGTCATCGCCAGTATCAGTCAAAGATGCAGGAACAGACTACAGAAAAACAGATGGCTTTTTGTCGCCGAAATCACTTTTTGTGATTGTTTCGGGCGGCGAGAGAACAGAACGCCTGTATTTCAAAATCATTTCAAATCAGGATAAATTTGTGAAAATACGGATTGCATTTATTGCCGATCCCAAACGACTGAATCCGAAAGGACTGCTTGAAACGGCAAAATACAAGCAGGAATATTACAGAACAAGTCAGGAAAACGAAGCCGACAAAATTTATATTGTGTCTGATGTGGATGATTTCATGTCCGAACTTTTGATTATAAAACCCGAATGTGATACCTTGAATATTTCATTAATCATCAGCAATTCATGCTTTGAAATCTGGCTGTATTATGCCTGGTGTAATGAAATTACAGGTTTCCCTGTACCTGCAAACAAATCACATATCAGCAGGGATTTTAGACGCTGGATGCCAAGTCGTATCAATCCGGTAAAAGCGATTTTGAATATTGAACAGAATATCAAAAATGCAAAAGAACATTACAAAGAAGATGAAAACGGCATTCCGGAGTTATTTTCAACTAATATGTTCATGCTGGCGGAAGACATTTTTCCCTTGGTTGAAAGCGAACTGAAAAACATAAATGCTGAAAAAGCACGCAGATGACGCAGTTTGTTCCCCTTTTCGCGTAAGTGACGTCGGCGAGGCGTGACTGTGCGGAGAAAATACTGAGCTTTTACTGGCTTTGCCCTGTTATTTATACCACGCGCGGGCTAAAATTGTGATATGAAAACAGCAATTGAAAGAGCCGGGTATCTGCTTTAAATCCGTATCGACAATTTATTCGGTGTAGAGACGCGATGCTCGCGTCTCCATGGCGATGCTCGCGTCTCCACGTCGATTCTTCGCATGATCTGTGATCATCATCAGGGAGCCGCGAGCATCGCGTCTCTACACTGGACACCGAATAAATTGTCGATACGGATTTATATAACAGGATTGCTGGGGCAGGCATTCCTTGCCATTACATCAAAAACACCCAAAAAACACCCAAATTCCCACGAAACATAAATTTTTCTTATTTTGACACCGCAACTTTTCTTATTTTGATACCACGCGCATTCATCTTTCATTTACCTTTGCGCCGTAGTTTTTAAACAGGTTTACATGAAACGGGATTTTACAGTTATTACAGCATGTCCATTATCGGCAAAAAATCGGGGACGGGAAGACAGCAGCGGCAGCGATGCACACACAGAGATGCGACATATTGAATACATGCATACGGGATATGAATCATGTGCGCGGCAAAAATTTCCCATGTGCACAGCAGAAATTCCACACGTGCGCAGCAAAAATTCCTCACGTATGCAGCAAAATTTTCACACGTACGCGGCAAAATTTTCTCACGTATGCAAATTCAAATGAAAAATAACAATAATACAGATATTAATAATCCGTTAATATATGGAGGTGAAAATAAGGAAAATATATGAAAACAGAAACTATTCAAATTATTGAAGATGTGCTGCGGCGTGGTATGGCGCGTTGCGGCGTAGAGACGCGATGCATCGCGTCTCTACAGAAAAGAAATAATAATCCGTTCCATAATGGAACACAAAACTAAAGACAATGAAGTATAAATTTATGTGGCGGGTGAACCCGCAAAACCGCAGCCAGAAGAAGCTTTACGCATCTCCGGTCAACGACGGAACGATAACGAAAACCGATCTCGCAAAGGAGATTGT
>JAIRZR010000494.1 GCA_031267155.1 Prevotellaceae bacterium
TTCGTACTTATGATCAACTTTCCCGGAGAAGGCTGTACCCTTCTAAAAGAGCCGATCAACCTTCTCCGAGAAGGTTGCAGGCTTCTATATAAGTACGAAGCTACCCGCAAACTTATGTGGGGGGGGACACTTGCGAAAGGAATTTTCCAGACAGCTCGGTATTTGCATCAGTGATTTGCTACTCCTGTTCCTTGCATGTTTTTAGTATACAATAGTCTATCATTTCTAATAGTTCGCCCGCTTTTACTGTCATATTTACATCGGGACATTCTTTTACTAAATTATGTATGACATTATTGATTTAATAATCTTTGGCATGACTTTTCGTCGATTTCGGTTACTCTAGCTTCGCCAAATTGCGGATTGTTAAAAATTTGAATACTTAAATTCCTCATGATTTTATAATTATTTAATTGTTTTCAATTTGAACGCTTGCATTTCCATAAATAGACGCCCACACATCGGGAACTGTTAAAGGAACTGTTTGGAGATGGATAAAATAAATTTTGTATTTATAAAAAACTTATTGTCTGAAACAGGATTTCAGGATTCGCAGGATTCGCGATGCATCGCCCAATTGTTTCCGCTCGGAGGGTGGATGCTACGGTACGCACGGTGGTGTGAGAGGTCGGAACGGGAAATAATCCCGTTCCTCCTACTCAATTTTTTTGTCGGTCAGTAGTGATAGTTTATTTTCCTATTTTCCAGCGTTTCATCAGGGGAATATTTTTTGAAGGGAATATTCCCTTTTGGATTGAACGTACATCTTCCACAACGAAAAAGGCTTCGGTATCGAAATCATTGATTAAAGATTCCACCGCAAGCATATTTTTACGGCTGACAACCGTTTCTATCACATCCACTTCGTTTGTTATTCCGCGACCTTTCAGACAGGTTGCGCCAAAGCCTTTATTATTCAGTGTTCGAACAAGTTCGCTGCCGCTGTTCATGGTAAATACGCGCACAAGATAAATACCCATTGCCAGACGTTCTTCGATGATCATGCCAATGTAATTTCCTGTGGCATATCCCGATGCGTATGCGATATAGCATATCCAGTCGTTAGCCTTGGTCAGTATCTGGCTGATAACGACAATCCAGATCAGAACTTCGAAAAAACCAAGAAAGGGAGCAACCGTTTTCATTCCTTTCGAAACGAATATAATACGCAGTGTGCCAATAGTTACATCGCAGATACGCGCCACAAATATCAGGAAAGGCAGATACGGATATTCAAATAAAGTCTCAAACATAATTTTTAATTTTGAATGTAAAGGTAATATATTTTTCGAAATTCGTACTTTTGTCCCCGAAAATATGAGGTTTCATATTTGTTTAGATAATTAAAAACGGACAGAATGACTCTTTTAGTATTGCTCGGACCTACGGGAATCGGGAAAACGGATTTAAGCATAAGTCTTGCAAAGTATTTCGGGACAGAAATTGTTTCGGCGGATTCCCGACAGATATACAGGGAACTGGATATCGGAACGGCGCCTCCTTCCGCGAAACAGCTCAATGAGGTGAAACATCATTTCATAAAATCACATTCCATTTTCGATGATTATACTGCCGGCAGGTACGAAACGGACGCCCTGGAGGTTATAGGCAAACTGTTCGAAAGCAATGATTATGTATGGCTTGTCGGTGGTTCGGGACTGTATATCGACGCTGTGTGCAAGGGTATGGACAATATCCCCGGCGCCGATATGGAATTGCGGAAAACCATCATTAAACGGTATGAAGAGGAGGGAATGGAAAGTTTGCTCCTGGAATTGGCGCGCCTGGACCCGGATATCTGCAACACGCTCGATACCCATAATCCTCAGCGGATTATGAGAGCTTTGGAAGCATGCATCTGTTCGGGAAAACCATATTCCTCGCTGCGGAAAAATTTCGAAAAATCCCGCCCTTTCGATATTGTAAAAACAGGGTTGACAATGGATCGCGATTTACTGTATAAACGTATTAACTCGCGTGTAGACTGCATGATGGACGCCGGACTGGAAAAGGAAGCCGGAGAATTGTATCCCTTCAGGGAATTTAATGCTTTGAAAACAGTAGGATACAGGGAACTGTTCGACTGTTTCGACGGGAAAACAGGTCGCGAAGAAGCAATAGAACTGATTAAAAGAAATACCCGCAGATATGCTAAAAGACAGTTCACCTGGTTTGCCCGTTATCCGGAAATAAAATGGTTTCATCCTGACGATTTTGACGGAATTACTGCATTTATACAGTCAAAAATTGCCGGGCAGGTAAAATCTTGAATGCTTGTAAATGAAACGGAAGCTGCCGGGAAGCAATCTATCATGGATGTTTTATAAAAGGCCAATATCGTGAAATCTGTCATGGATAACTTTGGCCCACAGACTGAATGTCGCTCAGCCCCCCAATCGCTTCGCTTCATTGGGTATTCTTAGATTAGATAATAATGAATAGGCGAAATTTTCATAAGGGAAGAAATGGGTGTACGACAAAATTCCGCATTTTAATTCCCGTAGGGGATGAATATCAATAGAGAAACCATTTGCTTCCTGATGTGGCCGACATAGATGTGTTTGGCGCAGAAATGCAAGTATGCATACCATTGGACAAAGACGCAGATTACAATCGGAAATTTGGAGCATTTACAGAAGATTTGGAATAGATCAGTCAGACGATAAAATGACGGTTTTTTTTCATGCGGCAAGCTGTCCCGTATAAAACCGTGATACGAATTATAAAAAAAATGACATTGGCTTCCAATCTTTTACAAAAAAGATTACAAAAAAACTTGTTTATTAAGAAAAACTCTTTACCTTTGCACCCGCTTTTGAAAAAAGCAGCTCTTTGAAAAGGAAAAGGTAATAGACGGATCAGACAAGCAAGTATTGTCTTCATAAGGTTCGACTCCTTATATTATCGCGCTGTCCCGCGAAGGCGGGACAAACGGTCTTTGACTTATTGGATGACAGATATATCGAGAGATAACAAAAAATAGATCAGATTATCAGGGTATCGCGAGATATCCCGGGTAAGCAAGATCACGAGCACACAAGAGAAATACAATAAGGGCGAATGGAGGATGCCTAGGCTTTTGGAGGCGACGAAGGACGCGGCAAGCTGCGAAAAGCTGCGGGGATTGGCAAACACGAGCAGATCCGCAGATGTC
>JAIRZR010000422.1 GCA_031267155.1 Prevotellaceae bacterium
ATACTTCGTAAACATCCAGATTAAACAGTTGCTTGATCCTGACAAAGTCGGAACTGCTCATGCTTGCCGGTTTTGTTGTAGCCGCCATCTGAATCGAATAAGGCATGTTCTGCATATTGTTGGATCCCGTTGTCATTTGTGGCTGGCTTACTGTTGGCTGCGGCGTATACTGCTGCTGTGCCGGATAATCCTGTACAGGCCGGACGCCATAAATACCTTCCGAGGATGGAGTTACGGTCAAGCTTGTATCGTACAGGGGTTCTCCTGTTGTTCCGACTACAGTAAATTCCGTTCTGCGGTTTGCCTGATAGTCTGCTTCGCTTCTTTCGGGCTTGACAAGCAACTGGGATTTTCCATATCCCTTGGCTCTCAATCGTTCTCTTGGTATTCCTCCGGTATTGACAAGATAATCTACAACCGATTTAGCTCTCTTGTCAGACAGTGTCTGATTGGTCTTGGCGCTTCCCCGACTGTCGGTATGCGAACGTATTTCTATTATCAAAGTCGGATTCTTCTGCATCAGAGTCACAAGCGTATTCAACTCTACGTATGATTCTGGAAGCAAATCCCATTTATTGTAGGCATACAGTATATTTTTAAGATGTATAGTCTGTGTGATTTTCTTCAGCTCTATGTCCATATCGTAATCAGGACCGGTTGCACTGCAAAATTCTATGCTTTGCGTGATTTCTCCAACATTCAGGGTTTTGTCATCCGAGAAAAATTCGTCGCCGTTGCCTACCGTTGCCTTCACTCTGTATTTCACGTTTTCCTTGATATTGCCAAAACGATAATGCCCCTTGTTATCAGTTTCTAAGAGCAGAATCGGTTTTCCGTCTTCAAAAACTTCAATTTTAGCCCCAACTAAAGGACCAAGTTTGGTAACCTTGCTTTTATCCTGACTTTCTTCCGCTCCCGTTATGATACCGGAAATATAGGCGTCGCTGCTTTTCATCGGCAAATCCCAGCCGTTCAGGGCCTCAAACCGTTCTACAACTGAACGGTATGTGCGTGATATGGGATTGTAGCGCAATACCGAAGCCGAGAGGTCGTATGCCGACGAATCGGGATCTACATAAAATATATATTTGCCGCTGTCGTCGGATGTTAACTTCTCCACAATTTTTCCGGCTTTTTTCACTTCCACGGCGATTCCCTTCATTGGCTGATTGCTAACGGAATCGTATATCTTGCCGGAAGCAGTTAAGGACGAAGGATAACCCTCGAACCTGAATATATCGTCGTTATTTGCCGAACGGCGGGAACTTACCAGCATTCCTTCGGAAAAATCGTGTTTTTCGATCAGATTCACATCATCCTGCGAAGAGTTGAACGGTTTCCCGAGATTGATTGCTGTTCCGTGTATATTCCCATCTATTTTGGATGCGAAAAGATCCATGCCTCCATATCCGGGATGCCCGTCGGAAGAAAAGAACAAATATTCGCCTGCAACAAAAGGAAACATTTCGTTTCCGGGAGTATTCACTTCACGTCCGAGGTTTATCGGCTTACTCCATGTGCCGTCAGGATATTTATCGGTGTACCAGATATCGGATTTTCCGTATCCGCCTTCCATAACGGAAACAAAGTATATTCTTTTACCGTCGGGCATAACGAAGGGATGTCCAATAGGTTCCTTGCGGTTTTCAATTTTCAGATTGTCAATTTCCTTCCATTGATTGTTTTTAAATTCCGCAAAAAAGATATAGCACTGTTCAGATTTATTCGAGCCTATACATTTTGTATAGTATCCCAGATTATTGACGGGATCGTATGCAAATGTCCCTTCATTTCTCTTGCTGTTACCTTTATTAAGTCCGATTACCAATTCTCCCTTATTATACATATTGTTAAAAGCTATGGACATGTAAAATTTGGAATAGGGCAACCCTGTTCGCGGAGATATGTCAACCTGCTTGCCTCCGCCTTCGGCAGGATTTCCGGTTGATGCATATATCAAGTTATCATTAAAATACGCTATACCGAATTCGCTTCCCCTTGTGTTCAGCGTCTCCATTGGCTGGAGTTTGAATTTGGGATTTTCCATGCTGTGTATTTTTGCAAATTCGCATGAGGCAATTTTGACGTCCACCAGCCTGTTTTCGGGATTGGACCTTTTAAATATCTCGAACTGTTTCCGTGCATCATCATATTTTGCCAGATTGAGGAGAACTTCTCCGTATCCGAAATAAACATCAGGAAGCATGTAGCCTCCCTTTATAGCTTTAACATAATAAGGTTCCGCTTTCTCGGGTTGATTCATTCTTCTATAACTTTCGGCAATACTGAAAGTTATATGACTCATGATCTGAGGGTCGGAAACTTTGCTTTCAAGCAAACCATATTCCTGAATAGCTTCACAATACCTTCCCTCACTGAATGCCTTATCCGCCTTTTTTGTGTTTTGTCCAAACAAAACACTCGTGAACAGGATACAGGCAATTAACAATACAAAACTTCTTTTCATCTGGACAACCATTTTCTTTAAATCAAGTGCAAATATAAACATTTTATCGGCACGCATATCAATTTTAATATTCTTTAACTTCAACTTTAAACATTTTAACTTCGACCATTTCTCCAAAAACGCTAACAACCATCAAGGGTGTAGCTCTGAAAAAACGGGCAAATTTACACATAAAATTCATATTCACTATTTTTTTTTGTAAAATTTAATATATTATACTGTAATTCATGATTTTTTAACATTTTTTAAAATTCAGGAACTGATTTGCCCTGTTTTGTTTTGGCAGTTTTTACCATACAGGAGAAGTGTAAAATACTGTATAAAATACCCGTGTTCAATTTCCCGAATACAGGGGATAAGCGGAACAATCTGGCCATTTTTCAATATCCTGCATTGGGATAAAACACTCCCGGCTTTTGGCATTATACTCTTCGTATCCTTATTTTTAAAGAGTTATCTACCGGTTTGTCGCTTATCAGTATAAGGTATCCGCCACCGCCCGCGCCGGACAGTTTCCAGCCCAAAGCCTTTGATCTGTAATATTCAATGTTCTCCATAACCTTGTCATCTATCATTTTAGGGAACATTTTTATTTGGGCTTCAAACGATTTCCGTACACTGCCGGAAAACTTCACTATATCTTTTTCCATTATTGCATCCCAGCATTCGTTTGCCGCTTCACTCAAAACTCCGGCATTCGCCGCATCAATATAAGTTTCGGAAAGCACGCTGTATTCCCAGGAACGTGGCGAAAGGAAAATGATATGGATATGCTCTTCCAGCCAGTCCATGATATCGCTGTCGAATACCGAATGGATTTTTTCAGGCCAGTAATTTCCATTGTAATCCAGCCTGCTAAGTCCCGGCATGACAATCCCCAGGGAATCCTGCGAGCCGCTTATTTCCGTTTTTCCGGGAGGATTTTCGTAACAGAACAGCGTTTTTGCCAGTTTTTCCCTGTCGCCGACAGGTATATCCGTTTGCCAAAGTTCGATAGCTTTTTTCCTTGTGCTTGTGGACATTCCGCTTCTGTCGTTGAAATCATAATCAGGTTCTATCGATATGGTCAATACCGGTCCGGGATGATGTTTGGAAACGTATGGCTGATCGAGCCAGCCGCCTGCCAAGTCTATCCTGTACGGTATATTACATTCCTTTCTCAGCGCAGTCGTGGAGCGAACCGGCAGATTTCCATGAGGTATTCTCCTGCTGACAATATATTCTATGCCCAATTCTTTGCACATGTTTTCCTTTTCCGGAGTATGTCCGTCTTCGTTTACGAAAAATACATCGGGCTTCAATTCGTGGATGTCATCCTTAAAATCAAGCGATCCGTTACCTTTATTTATAAAAGCGCATTTAACCGCTTTCAGGGAACTGACCATATACAGCCTTTCCTGTTCGGTGTTTATCGTTTTCCTGCCTTTCAGGTCCGAAATAGTTGCATCGGAACCGATTCCGACATACAAATCGCCAAGCGTCGCCGCTTCCTCAAAAAATGCTACATGTCCGCTGTGTAACATGTCATAACATCCACTAACAAATATTTTTTTATTCATATCATTATTTTTTTGTCGCATTAACTTAATCAAACTACGGATATCCGTTTTAGTTTCCTGACTGTAAAAATCACATTTTCAAAATGTTTGGATCCTTTATTTTTTCCATATCATAAAATTATCGCCGTGTAAAGGTACATATTTTTTGAAATTCCAATAAAAAACAGTTTCTATGGGTATACGACAAAATTCCGCATTTCAATTCCCCGTAGGTGGGGTGTTAAAAATCTGGAGGTAAATTTTGAAAATCGGCTGACCGACTAAATTTTTTGTGCTATCTTTGCCCATTGTTGTAAAATTTTATGCAATTACAAAATTACAACTTTTCAGGCGATTGGTAAACAGTCGTTTTTGGGGGGGAGGGGGAATCAAATTTTTAGTCGGTCAGTAATGATAAAAAATAATTGCGTTCCATTTTATGAATTACAATAATGTCACGCCTTCGGCGTTTTGTAAGATTTGTGTTTGTTGTTTTGTTATAAAAATAACATCCCTTCGGAATTTTTTATGCTGATATTCAAGCCCATTCTCATTAGATAAACCCGAAGGGTTGCAATTATTATAGAAAAAAAGCGATAAAGCAAATAATGTCAAACCCTGAAAGAATGACATAAATTCAAATTCAAAATCCAGAATTCAAAATTTTTCCCTCTATTAATCACAAGATCCACAAGAAGATAAAAAAAAACATTAAATTATTTAACTTTGCCGCATTATTTTTATTTGTTATTCAGTTTTAGTTAAAAGTTTATATGTTAAATATTGTATCATTGGACAGGGGACTTGGTTTGGAGAGAAATCTCCGGAATAATCCCATTCTCAGATACTTTGGCGCGATTTTTGTACACACATTCACGCATGTGTGAAACGCGGAGACGTGACTGTGTTGGTTATATTGAGCGATTTTGTTTCAGCAATTAAATTGGCGCCATTGAACATTTACATATTATTTATTTCGCATCCCTAAATCGGACGATCACAGTTTGATTTTATAGACCGACACAATTGAAGCAAAATATCCGATAAGGGCGACGGATGCGATTACCAGCATCAGGTCTGTTGCGATCACTTTAACGGGATAGGCGTCTATCAGCATGTTGTTTCCGGGGAGCTTGAGCAGTCCCAGATACTGTTGCAGCAGGCATATTGTCAGGCCGATGAATATTCCTGCCGCTATTCCGGTCAGGGAGATGAGCAGACCGACCGACAGGAATATCCTTTTGATCAGCCTGTCGGAAGCGCCCATGCTTTTCAGAGTGGCAATATCTTCCTTTTTTTCAGTCATCAGCATCGAAAGCGAACCGGAAATATTGAACGACAGGATGACAACAATCAGAATCAGGATTGCATAGACAATCAGTTTTTCCGACTTCATCATACGGTACAGCGCTTCGTTCTGCTGATAGCGTGTTTTCACCTGCAAATCTGCGCCGGCAATGTCCGCCACCATCCGGCACACTCTGTTATAATCCGTTTCGGGTTTCAGTTTAATCTCGACGGCGGAAGCCTGGGACGGGCGGTCGAGCAGATTCCGTACAAATTCTATGGGTGCAAAAATATATGTATCGTCGAAACTCTTCTCCAGCTCGAAAATGCCGGAAGGCAGCAGGCTCAGCGTGCTGATTGAAGCCGCAGGATTGTTCAGCGACACTTTTCCCTCGCGTTTCGGGACATTGACATGCACCGGCTCTTCCATCCGCAGACTGTACAGACCAAGCTTTGCGGCAACTCCGTATCCGAAAACAGCCGCAGGATAATCTCCCCTGTACATCGTGAAACTGCCGTCGTTCATCGAATTTGCCAGAGACGTACCTGCTTCGTAATTTTCATCAACGCCTCTCATCAGGGCGATTGTCTGCTGGTTTCTGTATTTGAGCAGAACATTTTCGTCAAGCGTGAGGGAGACATTGTCAACCTCCGGCAGGGCGGCTATTTTCCGGAGCTTTATACTGTCGACAACAAAGGTTTTACCCGTTTTCGGAGTAATTTTCAGTTCCGGATCAAAGACGCTGTATATTGATTCCGTGAGATTTTCGAATCCGTTGAATACCGACAGAACCGTCAGCAGAGCCGCGGTTCCGCACACAGTCCCGACAAGGCTGATATACGAAACCATGTTGATGATGTTCAGCGAGCTTTTCGACCGCAAATATCTAAACGCTATAAATAATGACAGATTCATCTATTTTGTGATGTTAAGGGAAGGAAAATTAATAACATATAACAATTGAACTTTCTGGATTGCTTTGCTTCGTTCCTCGCAACTCCTCGCAATGACGGGTAACCGTGTGCAGTGCAATAGACGTAATGTCAGATGGTTATCCGTCATTGCGAGGTACGAAGCAATCCAGAGTTTTTTATAATCTGTTATATCTTGTTTATTTCGCATACCAAAATAATAACAGTTCGTTTCCGCTTGCTGTCGGAAGTTTTCCGATTGCAGTCGGATTTTTCCGATAGCCGTCGGAAGTTTTCGGATAGCTGTCGGAAGTTTCCGGATAGCAGTCGGAAGTTTTCGGATAGCTGTCGGAAGTTTTCCGCTTGCCGTCGGATTTTTCCGATAGCCGTCGGATTTTTTCGGATAGCTGTCGGAAGTTTTCGGATAGCAGTCGGAAGTTTTCGGATAGCTGTCGGAAGTTTTCGGATAGCCGTCGGATTTTTTCCGATAGTCGTCGGAAGTTTTCCGATTGCAATCGGATTTCCTTTAATATACCGCATATTCTTCATCCGGAAAACACTGTTATACCTCATTGATTTGTTATTTTTTTGTATAAAGATACCTTTTAATACTCTTTTTTGGCGTTTTTTCAAACTCTTCCTGATGGATTTTTATTTGCGCTATCTGACTGTACGAAGGCATTTGAGTGTTGATTCTCATACGTACCTTGTCCAGCCTGTCATTCAGTTCATCCGTTGAAAGATTCTCGGCGGAAACCGCATCGTAATCCGGATATACCAGAGCGACGATTTTCCCGTGTGAATCGAAAACAATCGATTCGGAGACATATTCCATATTGTTCAGCCTGCTTTCAATCTCTTCGGGATAAATGTTTTGACCGTTTGCCCCGAGCAGCATGTTTTTCGACCTGCCCTTGATATACAGGTAGCCGTTTCTGTCGATCACCCCCAGATCGCCCGTATAAAGCCAGCCGTCCGCCAGGACCTCGCCTGTGGCTTCGGGATTTTTGTAATATCCCAGCATCACGTTATCGCCGCGCGTGAGGATTTCGCCCGGAATATTTTCGGGATCCGGGGAATCGATTTTTATCTCCATCCGCGGAACCGCCTTTCCGCACGAAAACAGCGGAACATCCGCCCATCCCTCGTATGTAATGATGGGGCCGCATTCGGTCATCCCGTATCCGACCGTGTATTTGAATCCTATACGCTTAAAGAATTTCTCGGCAACGGGGCTTAAAGCCGCGCCTCCTATCACCACTTCGATAAAATTCCCGCCGAAAAAGTCGGTCAGGCGCTGGTTTATCCGTTTCAGGATACGGGCGTCAACCAAAGGCAAACGCAGAGCAGCCCTTATAAACGGCTTGTTTATTGCGGGAAACAGCTGTTTCTTGAAAATTTTCTCCACAACAAGCGGAACGCTTACAATGATTCGCGGTTTCACGGATGCGAAAGCGTCGAGAATAACCTTCGGCGTGGGAAGTCTCGAAAGAAAATGTATGTGACAGCCGACCAGAAACTCGAACAGAAACTCGAAAGCCATACCGTACATGTGAGCCATCGGAAGCATCGCAACGCTGTTGTCGCCGCATTTCAACTCGGGAAGAGATTCTATCGCAAACAGCACGTTTGACAGCAGACTGCGGTATGGCAGCATCACTCCCTTCGAAAATCCGGTTGTTCCGGACGTGTAGTTTATAATCGCAAGTTCCTCGCGCCCGTCCCTGTGATATTTGACATGCTGAGCCGAAAATCCCGAAGGATATTTTTCCCGTTCCGCTTTGTCCAGCATTTCTTCCGCCTTTTCCATATTGGATTTGACGATCGAACAGTCGTCGATAAGTATAACCGTTTCCAGAGCGGGCATTTGGGAAATGTCCAGGGAATCCAGGATATACTTCCCTGCAAACAGCAGTTTCGATTCGGAATGATTTATAATGTGACAGATATTTTCCGGAGTAAACTCGTGCAGAATGGGCACGGCAACCGCCCCGTAAGTCAGGGATGCAAGGAAGGATATTCCCCAGTTGGACGAATTCCGTCCCACGATTGCCAGCTTGTCGCCCTTTTTTATGCCGAATGTTTCGAACATAAGATGAAGCTTCGCTATTTTTCCGGCAACCTGCCCGTATGTTACTGTCTCGCCGTTGAAATCCGTTAATGCCGGCAAATCCCAGTGCTTTTTCAGGGAATCTTCTATGTTCGCCAAAAAGCTTTCAGTATTCATTGTACTTTCTTTCATTATTACATATTTACCTGATAAACGTAAAAACGCCTATTTTGGCGCAAAATTAAACAAAAAAAATCAAAGACGAGGTTACCATATCCATATTTTAAGAATGGACAAGATTTCTTTTTCCCCCGAAAAAATGAGTTCGCACCACAAAAAAACAGGTCTGCACCATGAAAAAATGAGTCCGCACCATGAAAAAATGGGAATGTTACACGAAAAAATGGGGTGGAGTATTAAAAATGTTATATCCATTGAAAAATAATTACGTTCTATTTTTGTGTATGGGGGGTGTCGATAAAAATAGCATCCCATGGTCGTCCAAAAACCTCTTATGTAACTAACCTATACATATCATATAATCAATAAAATAGGAAGCACTATTAAGCAGAGTTTTTCAAACAGTTCAATCTTTTTTCAAGTTTATTAACAGTTCGCTGTTTATTTTTTTCCTGATATTCCAGCAAGTATTTTGGGTCAAAACACTGCTTTCCGGCGACCCTTAACAAGGCATTTCAAACTATTCTGGCTTTTTCGAAGATGGGATTCAATGTTCATCTGGGCGAATTGGGATATACCAAGGTTACTATCCGCGGCGAGGGAAAGGATACGCCGGAAGAAGTGACTGCAAGTACTGTGAACGATATCGTGCCGCATTTTGTATTCAACCAATAATAATTTACAATTTTACAAGTGCAAAAGTATTAAATTTATTTTACTCATGACTGTTTAATTTTCAGCAACTGTTATCATTTTGTATTTGAAAGGTTCCAACTGTTGATTCATTCTGTTTGCGGCTCTATGGCAAACCGGACGGTTTTCCCTTTTGCATCGCTGACAGGTATTGTGATGGCAGTTTCTTTGCCGTCTTCATTATAACGGCAATTTTCTCCCGTCCACTTCCCGGACAGCCGGAGTACGATCGCCTTTTCTTTCTGCGTCGGTTCGCAGACGGAGACTGTCCATTTGCGCCTGTCCGGTTCCAGCATGACGATACAGGGCTGCCCGGCAGTCAGTTCATATCCGTCCGGCATCCGGAAGGAGGACGGCTCGAAAAAAACGGCCTGTACCGTATGGCTGTTACGGATGGCGTGTACTTTTTCATCGTGCTGCAGGACTTCGATATCCGACTGTTCCACCCGCGTTTGCCAGTCGTTTTCCTTTACATCCGGAAAAATCGCGTATCCGTACGACGAGGCTTTTCCGAGAGTGACGCCATGACTGATCCACAGCGCAAATACTTCCTTTTCCACAGGCTTACTGTCAAACATTGTGGCGATCCGTTTCCAGTAACCGGACACCCTTCCGCTTTTTACCGTCAGGGGTGAACGGTCAAGAGCACAGTATGCCATTCCGTCATGATACACGGTTTGTCCCCTGTCTGTTTCCGCAATGACAATCTGTCCATGCTTTATTTTCTGCTCGACAGAGGTAACCGTTTCATAGCTTTTGTCGCCCTGTATGCCGCTGCCCATACAGACGACAGCCCGCTCCGTAAAAAAATACGACTTCCGTGCTGCAAGCCCCTGATCATTCAGTATCAGGGCTGCTGTTCCCGCCCGGCTGCCGGATATCCCGCCTGTAAAATCATGCCGGTTTCTGAAACTTTTCACTCCGGGAAACAGAGAATCCGTTTTGTAGCATGTCGTTCCCGGCAGCATCGCCCAGTCCCAGACGGGGAAAATGTTTTCGTATTCGTTTCCCCTGCGGTAACAGAACAGGGCGCCGTCTCCCATATACATGCCCAGCAGATTTTCGGCATTTACGATCTCCGAGCCGACGGTTCGAAAGGAACTCATTTTCAAGCCGGCGCACCAGTCCCCCGTACGGTGCAGGACATAGTCCGAATACGGGAAGACGCGGGTTCCGGTCAATTCATTTTCCGCTGTGGCGGCTACATCGAAACTGTATGCCTGCCGGTATTCCGCTGCACGCGCGGGATCTGCCTCCATCATGTGCTGCAGCGCCGTCCCGTAAGCTGACGCCTTGTCCTGCTGGGCTTCCGGAAACACCTGCCTGCCGCACGAGCCGATATCCATATAGCCTTTCCAGCATGTCCACTGCAGTCCATCGAGCAGATAGTCATGAATCACATCCAGCTGTGTCTGCGTCAGCGCATAAATACTGCCCCTGAAGACCCTTGCCCAGCAGGATTGAGTTCCGGCGAACGCCAGTCCGTAATTGCCGAACTGCTGCTGGAAACCGTGCTGATGAAAACTCATGTCCGGCCTGATGCCTTCGCCATTCCAACTGACCGCCAGCTCTTTCAGGATATATTCGCGCGCCTGTAGAAAAGTCTTTTCATCCTTTTGAAGCAGGGCGCGGACAAGTACATTTTCAGCCAGCCACACGCTGTTTTGCCCTGTCATCCCGAATTTCGCATTCTGCATACAGCGTATGGCAGCCGACATTTCCGTCCTGCTCATCTCGTTTTCCATCAGCAGGAACAAACCGCCCAGCGTTCTGGGAACGCCAATCTGGTTGTACCACCAGTTGGGACAGACAAAATTTCCCTCGAACCAGAATTTCATGCCCGAATGAATCTTTTTTGAAAGGTCTTTCCGGCGGTAATACTTCGATTCCCTGTCGCTATAGGCGATTGCCATGGCACGCAAACGGCCTGCATGTCCAGCAGGCGCCCAGGCGCTTCGACTGTCGTCCTGATAGTTGATGTCCGACCACGAGCCGTCCGGTTTTTGCATATCGACATACCGCTCAACTGTTTCTTCAGGGATTTTGCCCATTAATTCGAGGATGTTTTTCTTTACCCGCTGCATGTCTTTGTCCCCCGCCAAACAGATATCCGGCAGGATGCACGCAAAAATGCCTGTTAAGAGAATGTATTTACCAAACCTGAACAGATGCATCATCCGTACTCTCATCAGACCTGCTGGTACTGCAGGAAACATTCTCCCTCCGTTAATATGTTCAATATTCATTGTCAATTATATAATTATATTTATCAATTAAAAAAACGATTCAAATATACGCAATATTTTTAAACTGTATGAAGAGAATTACATATATGGAATGCAGGCTGTTTCACAAAACTTGCGGAAATTTTTAATGCAATGAAACGTAAAATTGAACAGAAGTTAATCAACTGGAAAAATAATCCAAACAGAATGCCACTGATTGTAAACGGGGCAAGACAAATCGGCAAGACATACAGTATCCTGGAGTTTGGATTGAAAAATTATCAGAATGTACTTTCAGAGATAGAACTCCAAACTGTCCCGACCCTTGCTTTTAACACGGCACAGCGAAGACGCTGCGCCGAGCGGAGGAGAAGGCATACTAAATACCAATACAAATAAAATCACAATTGTTCACTGTTTATTGTTCATCTGTTTTATCAGCATCAGTTCGTTTTCGCGGTATGACGTGAAATCGCTGCGGAACAGGTCGTGCTGCCATTCGCCGGTGTACGGGAGTTTGTTTGGGCGGAATCCCCAGGGGAGGTCGGTCTGCGTTCTGCCGTTTACCAGTCCCCAGAGGATTGCGCCGACGTTTTCCTCCTTCAGCAGCGGCATGATGTCTTCGACGGTCGATTTGGACGGGCGGTTCATCCACTCGCTGCATATCAGCGGGCGTCCGTACTGTTTCAGGTCTGCAATCTGTTCCTTCATCTTCTCTTTGGGACTGTAGTTATGGAAGGTAATGATGTCGGAATTTTCAATCAGAACGCGGTTCAGTTCTTTGTTGGCAGTATGCAGGCCAATGGTCAGCGGCTGCACGGGATTGATTTCGCGCGCCCATGCAAACACCTTTCTGTAGAGGGGAACGGCGCTGTGGACTCCCAGCGCGCTGTTCGGCTCGTTGTACAGATCCCAGATGAAAATGCGCCGGTCGTCCCTGAATTTCCGCATTACGTCCTTCACATACGTTTCGAGCTGGGGATGATAGCGTTCGTCGATAACCATCGTGTGTCCGGGCGATGGCGACCATGCCCAGGCATACCAGCCGGCAAGCGGTTCGGGCTGCCTTCCGGCGACGGGATCGACATTGCCGCCGAACACGCAGTCGTCGAAAAAGCACGGCATGACGCGGATATGATGCCGGTCGCATATCGCGAGAAACCTGTCCAGCGCTTTCAGGAAATGCTTCGGACTGTCGGCATAGACGGCATGCTGCAGCACCACGCGCACGCAGTTAAATCCGAGTTCCTCCGCCAGGGCGAGTTCCCGGTCTATCAGTTTCGGGTTGAAGCTCGTTCTGTCCCACATGGCAGTATAGTTGATGGCGTCGGAGGGAATGTAGTTCACGCCGTTAAACCATCCGGCAGCCCTGTGCCATTCCGCTGCCTTTTCGATGCTCCAGCGGTCGTTCCCGGGAGCGGAATCCTGTGCCCGAACACCATTTACCGAATAAAGCAGTAAACAAAGCAGGCAGAAATTTTGAATTTTGAATTTTAAATTTTGAATTGTCATCATCTCTTAATTATTAATTGTTAATTGTTAATTGTTAATTGTTAATTATAAAATGCCCCCGGTTCCATCGGGCAGGGGGCACTTGTTCTGTTCATACCGTTGCGATTAATTACCGGGCAATAATGAAGGTGACAGTTTTATGTCCCTTATACCTGCCCTTTCCGTATATCGTACACTCTGCGTTTCCGACATTAACATTGTTTTTGTAGGCGATGTTGAAATCCTTGCCGAGCGTCAGCCTGAGCGTCTCCTTTGGAGTAACATACAGTACTTCAGGCACCGGCGTACAGGGCAGTCCCGTGTATACCTGCTGTCCGATTGGCGCCGGTTCGGCGCTGGCGATGTTGTACCTGACGCGGTGGAACTCGCCGTTGAGATAGTCGATTTCCGGATTCAGGCTGTCGATCAGCGCTCCGAAATCGGGCGACTGTCCCAGGGCTGCGCCGGCGTTGACCAGCGTTACGCTCCGGTGCCATACGTCCTCGATTCCGCGGCGCACTGCGGGGAATCCCTCTTCCGGTTTCAGGAGCGTATGCGCTTCCCGTTCTTCCATCAGATGGACAAAGGTATCCAGAGAGGTCTGGATTTCCGGCGGCCATATCCTCAAGCCTGCTGCCAGCACATCGGCGCTGAGGTCGCCGTTGAGGTGCAGCAGAATTGCTTTTACCGAGCCGGCTTCCTGCAGGTAGGGTTTCCTGATTACTTCGCCATAGCTTTTCAGCATGATGTACAGGCGTTCGCCGGCGGCTGCCACAGGGGGCGCCATGCTGTAGCGCGCGCCGTTGACCTGAGCCGCAAACCCTACCAGCGCATCGTCGAGATGCCGGTCTGCCTCGGCAATGGCGGCGGTCAGCTCGCTTTTACGGTACCACTCGATACAGGCTGTTTCCTTTACGAACCAGCTGTTCAGTTCCGGAATCAGGAACGCCAAAGCGCTTTGCACTGAAGTACCGGCGAGCGATACTGCTCTCGTTGCCCTGTCAAAAAACCTGAAATGGGCTTCATTGGGCAAATAACTAAAAATTAAATTTTTAAATTGTTTCATAATCTTTCCATTTTAATTTAATACTGAATATATAACATTTGGTATGAACGGCAACTGATATGTCCGAGGCGTCGGATTTTTCGCCGCGGTACGCAGCGGAAAATCCGACGCCTCGGATCTCTCCTGTCGACGTCCGGCAGGAGGCCGTCTTCCGTCCCGCTACACTCTGACGGTTTTTTCTGCGAAAATGATCATCTTTGAATCCTGTAATAAAATTTCTCATAATGTTCCAATATTTTTTTAATAATAATTTTCAGGTTTGCTCCCGGCTCCTGCTGTAAACACTTCTGTTATGTCCTTTTTTTCCTCATACTGATTTTTTAATTAACCGCCGCAAATGTAGTAATAATTTTTTATTCTGAATAAAAAACTGTAAACGGTTAATTCTTTTTTTGAGGCGCTATGGACATATTTTTGAGTCTATCTTTCGTTACAAGCCTTTTAAGGCTTGCATCCAATAGCAAACACAGGCTCGGCGCAGTTTGGAGACCAATGTCGTTAGGGCTTGAACGTGAGGGCAGTTTGTAATTCGGATGAGAGTACGCTCCGGCAATTCTGCCAATTCTTTAATCCTGAAAATTCTGATTCAGTTGGGAAAATGTTATTTTCTTTCCCGATCTAAAATATTTGTACACAATACTTCCATCGTATATTCCCGTATTTACTTTTTTCACGATAAGACGCTTAAACTTTTTCCGTTTTTTATTGCACCGGGAAATTTTTCTGAAAAAAGCCCAGTGAGCCTTTATTACCGCATTGAAATACTGGAATTTTCCCGAAGCGAGATAAACCAGAGCTGAAGCGCCGTCCATAAGTAACCTGATGGAAATAATGAGCCATCTGTTTTCGTACAGGTTTTTCGCCATCATCATCAAGTTATTGCGATAGTTGAGATACAGTTTCCAGGGAGAATTATTTGGCAGGGCGCCTCCCCCGACATGATATACCAGCGATTCCGGCACATTGGAAATCCGGTATCCCATCAGCTGCAGCCGCCAGCACAGGTCAATCTCTTCCATGTGGGCGAAAAATTCCCCGTCCAGGCCGCCAGCCCTGTGGAAAAGCTCGGCGCGTACCATCAGGGCCGCCCCTGTAGCCCAGAACACATCCATCGCACTGTCGTACTGACCCTCATCCTTTTCGATGGAATCAAGTATGCGTCCCCGGCAAAAAATATATCCGTACCTGTCGATAAAACCGCCTCCCGCGCCGGCATATTCAAAAAACTTCGGATTATTGAACGAACGGAGTTTCGGAGCGCAGGCGGCAGTATCGGGATTGCTGTCCATATATTTTATCAGGGGCGACAGCCAGCCTTCGGTAACTTCGATATCGGAGTTAAGCAAAATATAATATTCGGCGTCTGTCTGTCTCAGGGACTTGTTGTAACCGTCTGCAAATCCGTAATTTTTATCCAGCAGTATCAGTTCTGCCCGGGGATATGCGACACTCAGCCATGCAACGGAATCGTCGGCAGAAGCATTGTCGGCAACAACAATTTTTGTGTTTTGCATATCGGCAGCGGGAATGCTGTCAAAGACTTTTCCAAGGAATTTCTCCAGAAAATGTCTCCCGTTCCAGTTCAGAATGACTATTGCTGTTTTTGTCTTAACATTCATTATTTAAATTATTTAACTGTTTGCTGTTTTGTTTTTTTCCCTTCCACTACAATGACTATTTCCCCCCTGGGTTCTGCAGTTTTAAAGTGAGCAATCAGCCCGGCTAAAGTTCCGCGAACCGTTTCTTCGTGCATTTTCGAAAGCTCTCTTGATACGCTGACTTTCCGGTCTTCTCCGAAAAATTCGGCAAACTGTTCCAGACACTTCAATGTCCTGTAAGGCGATTCGTAAAACACCATGGTACGCTCTTCGTCAGCCAGTTGAGCTATCCTTTTCTGACGGCCTTTCTTTTGGGGAAGAAATCCTTCGAAGCAAAACCTGTCGCATGGCAGTCCCGAATCAACAACTGCAGGAATCAGTGCCGTAGCTCCCGGCAGACATTCCACATCGATACCCTTTTCCACACAGTTCCGCACCAGCAAAAAACCGGGATCCGAAATGCCCGGAGTGCCCGCATCCGAAACCAGAGCAAGCGTTTTTCCTTCCGAAATACGCTCGATTATCCGTTCCGTGTTTTTATGTTCGTTAAATTTGTGATACGATTCAAGATGCGTCTGTATCGAATAGTGTTTCAATAGAATAAGCGTCTTCCGGGTATCCTCCGCCAGAATAATATCCGCCTCGCGCAACGCTTTCACTGCACGGAATGTCATATCGTCCAAATTGCCTATCGGTGTGGGTACTATATAAAGTTTCATGCAATCAATTACATTTTTTAATAGCCATTAAACTTGGAACAAAGGTATCAAAAAATTTTAATTACCAATTCGAATATACCCGCCGGGTGTATTGATTCCCTCAAACTTCGTTTCCAAAATTCCGGGGGCTGAATATTTTTCCGGTTCATCGTCTATCAGGGACGAAGACGCCGCAGGCAAGCTTATATAAAATTAACTTAGCAGTAGTTGACAAATATCAATTCCCCGTTCAGATATATCGTCATTTTATAGAAATGATAATATCAGACAATTACAGGCGTCTCAAAAAAAAAATATTATTTTCTCCTGATTATAATGTATATTTGCACTCGTAAAATTTTAAAATTTAATAATAAATACATTATAAAATGACAATACAAACAATGAACAGGTGTGTATTAATAATTTCAATATTAATCTTTCAGAACTGTACCGGGAGTACACGCATGCCTGATAATATACCGGTACTGCATATTGATACTAAGAATATTTCCATCCTGGATTTAAATAAAATTTCCACATCGAATACAATTATTCCTTTGGAAACAACTGATTTTAATCTGATAAAAAAAATAGGACAGGTTTTTTTAATTGACACTGCAGTCATTGTATGGGATGCAGGAATGCATAATGTACATGTATATAACAACAAAGGAAAATATTTATACAATATTGGAAAAAGAGGCCCCGGCGCAAATGAATATATCGAAATAGAAGACGTTTATGTCAGCCATGAGAATAAAACAGTATCAATATTTGATAACGGAAAACGGGCAGTACATACTTATAAAGTTACGGGAGAATTGATCTCTCTGGAATCCATTCCCTACTATGCATATTCATTCTATCCGGCTGCAAACGGTTACTGGTTATTTAATAATGCTCAAAATAAGGATAAGTATAATTTATTTTTATGGAATACAAAAGATCGTAAAATACAGTCCGGTTTTCTACCGAATAAAAATATATTGGATATATATCCAACAAATAATTTTTTTCATGACGAAGACAAAGGCTTATTTTTTCATTATCCAAATGAAGATATAATATATAGAATAGACGGCGAAAAACTGGAACCGTATTTGTATGTTGATTTTGGGCCAAAAAAAAATCCATATACAGATATTAATTCACTGCAATATCTTGACTGTGTTGAAAGAAATGAATATATCGGTAATATAAATAATCTTTATATTCATGGGGATAAGTTGTTTTTCCAGTTTTCTGAACATTTCGGTAGAAATAATACCCGTATTCAATCATATTATGCATACAGTTCCATCAGTGATCTGAAAACCACTTTATATGAAGTCAATCTGAAACACTCTGAGAATATTCCAATATCACCGTTGCCGGATATAATAGGATTAAGCATGAATAAACTTATATTTCAAATTAATCCGAATATCCTTAATAATGATAGATTAATGGAATTAATCAATAAAATGGTACAGACATACGGTTATACGACAAAAATAGATTTCGAGTCAAATCCGATATTGATAATGTATGAATTAACGAAGTAAAAAATAATGAGATGAACAGAATAAATAGAAAAAGCTTTAGCAGTTGTTTATGAGAAAAGTTTACGTAAGCATGTTTCAAAAGAAAAAGAAATTAAATTCCGCTTCAAGGGCGCGTTGCTGTTTCCCGTATTTCGGCAGCCCGAAAAGGAAACAATAATCAATGTCAAATATCTATAATCCTTCAAGCGAATATGCCACTACGTAAAACATTTCATTATCGTCTGTTACCGAATGTCTGATTACGTACATTTTTTTGCTCTTTTCATCAATGCAGAACCCGCTCATATCATCTTCCGGAACAAGATATGATTTTACAGGATTCCCGTCCCAGTCCACAAGTATCAGATGATTAATCTCCTTGCCTTCATCATCTACACTTTCACTTCTTAGAAGATAGCAATAATCATTTGTTGGATATACATTTACTCCCTTTCTGCCTTTTTCCCAATCAAAATAGACATTGTTTTCGTTCCAAGCTAAAGGCGGGACATAATTGTCGGAAAAGTAAACAGATTTCAGTCTTTTACCGCTTAAATCGAAGAGGCTGAACATATCTATATAAAACATCCCTGCGATTATTCGATTTTTCGATTCGTTTAAGGCATGCCGGGCTGCCAAACCATTATTCCTGTCGGAAAGTTCTTTAATGTCGGGATAAAAACCAACATCAATTACCGAACTGTCAGTTCGATTATATATATGAAACATGTTTGTTTCGTCCCAGTCTATTGTTCGGGAAACAATGAAGTTGGAGGATAAACTCAGATTAGAGCCCGGAAAAATCTCTTGGGGATAATCAATGAATTTTTCTATTTTAAATCTGTCCCCGCCTTTTACGTGAATTTTCATTATTCTCCCTAAATTGACGTCCTCAAAAATTACAAAATCTTCAAAATCTGTCGATAAAATAAAATCAGGACTCTGAGCATCTTCGGGTCCCTTCCCTTTATTCCCGAAATATTTAACAATTTCTCTTTTATTAATGTCCAATGCAATAAAGGATGTGTTGTTTTTTGCCTCAATTATAATTGCTATGGAATCTTTTACTTTGATATCTACCGGATATCTGTCGTCGAAACCAAAAATAATCTCCGGCTCATTCAATTTGACCGACTGTGACAAATCATAGCGGATAAGGGTATTATCCTCCTTTTGCTCACTGCACGAAATACATGCGCATAATAAAACTAAACAAATTAAATTTTTCATCTTTTTATTCATAATTTATAATCCTTCAAACGAATATGCCACTACGTAAAACATTTCATTATCGTCTGTTACCGAATGTCTGATTACGTACATTTTTTTG
>JAIRZR010000426.1 GCA_031267155.1 Prevotellaceae bacterium
AGGGATGAAATGTAAAAACGAAGATACCGCGTGTCATCCCTGACGGGATTTTGCTGGACAATGAATTGATTTCTACCAATATTTAATCCCTTACGGGATTTTTGATTCCGGCAATGTTATATGCTTTTTGCATTAAAACCTTTAATGGGGGACTCACGGGATTCTTACCGGTTTCCGACTGTTTTCTACCGATATTTCATCCCTGACGGGATTTTTTGTCGCATCCATAATCTGCTTTATATCAGTCGTTGGCAATGTTGTTATATGAAAGGGATGTTATTTTTATAGCAAAACAGCAAACACAAATTTTACAAAACGCCGAAGGCGTGATATTATTGTAATTCATAAAACGGAACGTAATTATTTTTCAATGCATGTAACATTTTTAACACCCTACCTTACGGAGTTGTGGAGATGATGCTGTACCCCGAACTGCGCCTGCGACTTGTTCGGGCTTATCCAAATTTGACGCCTTCCTGTGTCAGTCTATAATGCACAAAAATATTCCGTGCGCAGTATATATTGATTTTATGGCTCATGAAATCTGAAATTAGCAGCGCTGAAGCCGGAAATCCGCTGTCCACAAGACGAAAATGAGTATAATATTTCGCTTTAGAAACGATAAATCCTTTAATTCTACAAATCTCAATTCATTTTTTTTCTATTTTAATCACAAGAAACACAATCAGATAAAAATTTATTACAACGTTTTTGCCATTAAATTGTTCATGGTATGAAAAAATAATTTATCTTTGCCGCATTAATTGCAAAGATTTTTTACGTGTAAAATTAAAGTATTGTTTTTATGGTTTGTTTAACCTTACATTGCGGCTCCAAAGATTTCGGAAATAATTCCCCGAAAAATGCTGTAGTTGAATACTTTGGTACGATTTTTGCAGAGAGAGAGAGAGAGAGAGAGAGAGAGAGAGAGAGAGAGAGAGAGAAGTAATCAGGCAGTTACGTATTTTTCACTGCGAATTAGGCGCGATTTTTCCAACTTATATTTTCAGAAAAAAATTTGTATTTCCTCAGAAAATCCGGAATTTCGACAAAGAATTGATGGGAACGGGGCATGCAGATGTGATTGCCCCGTGCGAAGACCTTCGCATGACTCCCGCAGCTTTGTTTGCGGCATACGCGGGGTGCTTCTTACGAATATTTATCTTAAAATTAAAAATATTAATAAACATATTAAATAATAAAAAGTATGAATGAAATTATTGTACGTATTAATTTACATGTATTCAAGAATGAAACCCATGTGCAGTTCAACGAGGGAATTGATTCCGTTTTTGTCAAGCATAACCCTCAAGCTTTGGGTATCCAGCCCCTGTATGTACTTTACAAAGACGCATTTAAGAATGAACTTGATGCGCTTGACTACATTAGCAGGAGCGAACTGACGGCAAAAATCGTTGAACAGGACCGTAAACGCGACAGTATTTATCGCGGATTTGTGGATTCCGTAAAGAGCGCTACGAATCATTTTGAGCCTGCGCATCGCGAGGCGGCTAATTTGACGCTCAACATTTTCAATCATTATGGAAATATAGCGCGTAAGACGCTTGACGATGAAACGGCTGCGATTAACGACCTTGCCCGGGAACTGGCTCTGCCGGCGCCCGCGCAGGCTGTCTCCCTGATCGGAGCGAATGTATGGCTGAATAAGCTTGTCGAGGAAAACAATGCGTTCTCGGAACTGATGAAGGAACGCTACAGCGAAACGGCAGGCAAAACTTCGTTCAGAATGAGAGCTATGCGTGCCGAAACCGATAAATTCTATCACGCTATGGTCTCCCAGATTGAAAACCAGAGCCTCGCAGGAACTGTAATCAATGAGAGCTTTATCAGAGAGATAAATGCGGTTATCGAACGATTTAAGCATATCCTGGCACAGGAAAACGGAAAACGGAAAACTCCAGTGCAGGAATTATAAATTTTGAATGTTGAATTTTGAATTTTGAATTTCGCGATGCAAAGAAAAATGTCTGAAGCAGGATTCGCAGGATTGGAGGAATTATGAATTTCGCGATGCAAAGTAAAATGTCTGAATCAGGATTTACAGGATTAAAGGATTTACAGGATTCGCAATGCATCGCAAAGTCCCGTCAGGGACGAAATGTTGGTAGAATTTTTTAATAATAAATTAATAAGTAACAGTATGAAAAGATATTTAATGACAGCCTTAATGGCAGCAATGACGCTTCTGGCAATCACAGCTTGCAGATCGTCGAAAGGAACTGCATCATCGGTTTCGGTAACCGATAGAAAAGAAATGCCCAAACAGCTTGGTGTACAGGCGGAGGTGGAAATTACCACTCCCTGTTCAGGGATAGATTCCGACGAGGAGTTTATTCGGGTAAACGGTAAAGGTACAAGCAAAGACCGTACCATGGCAAAAGACCGCGCATATTTAGATGCCCTGGCGCAACTTGCTTCAAAACTGGAAGCCGTAGCGTCTTCGGAAGACCAAAGAGTAGCCGTTTCCACAATTGCCGATGGCGAGGAATTTCACGACAAAGTGGTTGCCGTATCGAAAGTTATTGCCAGCGCCAATGTTTCGGGCTACCGCACCTCCTGCGAAAAATACACGCAAACGCCGGGGAACCCCTCATACAACTGCTATGTAACCATAGAGTTTGGCAAGCAAAAAGTTGTGAGACAGATTTACGATGCTCTGAGTAAGGATAAACTCATGAAAGCCGATTATGACTATGACCGCTACTTGAAAGAATTTAATAAAGGAATATGAAGAATCGCATAAATAACTTCATTATTCCGATTCTTGCCGGCTGGCTGCTGCTTCCCTGTGCCCTCGCTGCACAGGGAAGCGCTCCCGACTGGACAGATTCGGACGTAAGAGGTATGCTCTATCCGGCTGAAACGTATTACACGGGCTTTGCACAGATGTCCGTAAGCGCGAACGAAGGACAGGAAAAAGTCCTGAACCGCGCTAAACAGCTTGCGCTGGGCGAACTGTCGGAGCGGGTGCGGGTGATGGTAAGCAGTAAAAAGACGTCCACGGACATAAGCATTGGAGGCAGCGATATCGAAGAACAGATACGCTCGCGGTTTATCTCGACCGTAGGAACCGCTTCGCAAACCGAGGTGGTAGGCAGCAATCTCAAAACCCATTACGACAGGACAAAAGGCGAAGCGTACGCTCTTGCTTTTGTCTCGAAGGCGGAACTGGCAAGCTATTACCGCAAACAGATTTCGCTTTATCTCAACAAGGTGGACGGAGCCCTGCAAACCGCCGGCGAACTGGCGGAAAAAGGTTACAAGGCAAGAGCGCGCAAACATTGCGAAAGCATTGTGGACGCCTTTGCAATGATAGCTTATGCTCAGGATTTGCTTACCGCTATTGACGAAGCCGCAGACGAGGGTTCCCTGCAGCAGAGCCGCAGCGAACGCCTGCGCAATACGCTTGTACAGACGCTCACCGATTTGGAGAACAGTATTTTTGTGTATGTGGAATGTAAGGAGACGGTTGAAGACGAAGAAGTGGTTTACATTGCCGACAAACTGCCGGAACTGCTGACAGAAGGCGACTGCGGATGCAGCTTTACCGAATCGGAAGAGGACGCCGACTATGTGATCAAGGTAAATGCATATCTTGCCCGCTGTAACGATGCGGTAGGCGGTACGGTGTTCTGCTATGCCGACGCCACTGTAAACCTCTATAATTCCCGTACGCAAAAAACGCTTAAACCCAAAATTGATGAGGCAAAAGGCGGATGGACTGGCAAAAACTATACAAAAGCCGGCGAAGAAGCATTCGACGAACTGGCGAAAAAGATTGCCGAAAAGATTGTGCCGATGATGAAAAATTGAAAATTGAAAAAACAGCAGATATATGAAAAAAATTTTAGTCTTGTTTCTATGCCTGTGCGCTATAGCGGCGCAGGGACAAAGCGGAAAGCCTGCAAAAAAGACGGAGGCGCCGAAACAGCTTAAAGTCGCCGTGTATGTTACCAGCGAGGATACAATTAAATTCGGCGGTTTTGCGGGCGACTATTTAGTGGACGCCATTGTGCGAAGCGGAAAATATACAGCCGTTGAACGTACATACGATTTTCTGAAGGAATTGGACAGCGAGCACGAGTACCAGCGCACGGGAAGCGTGGACGACGAACAGATTTCAAAGCTGGGCAAACAGTTTGG
>JAIRZR010000466.1 GCA_031267155.1 Prevotellaceae bacterium
TCGGGATAGGACGGGTAATTGCGATGGTCGGGGCCTTCGAGGTTGCGATTGGCAAAGGCGTTGATATTCCAGGGCGAGGGGATTTTAATTTTCGTTTTCTCCCAGCCCGAAGCCGAGGGTGGCGGCAATTCCGGTGTCGGGCTTTTTCCCTGCTGATAGCCTTCGGGAAGCGCTACGGACTGAAAATCCCACTGCCCGTTCAGGCATATTTCCTTCCGGAACGGCCGCTCCGTTTTGGCTGTGTAGCCTTCCGAAGGTGCAAAGACGTGGTTGAAAAACAGTTTCCCGTCGTTCGTCTGCGCCCGCATGTTCGCGATAGACGACAGGGTAATAAATAAAGACAGAATAAAATTGATACGTTTCATAATTAGATATATTTAAAATGATACGCCCAAAGGTATTTCCGCATGCTTAAAAAACCGCTTAAAAAACCGCTTAATCCCGGAAAAAAATAAAAAATAAATTGATAAATGGAGTTATATCCCTTGTGAGAGGGGTAGCAAAGCCGGTGTTTATTGATATTCCTTCACGATTTCATCAAAGGTCAGTTCCGTTTTGATGTTCAAAACTGCTGAATATTCTTCTACATATTTATTATAGTATTGCAATGCCTGCTTCTTTTTCCCCAGTTTGAAGAGAATACCGCATTTCAATCTGACAGCGGTTTCTTCCAGGCTGTCTTGAATTAGAACAATTTCCGCAATATTCAGCAATAGCGGTAAATCGTTTTTAACCTCTGGATGCGTTCTCAGGCTCAGTGAAAATTCGATGATCATGTTAACGTAGGCTGTTTTGTATTTATCTAACCACTCAAGTTCGTAGGATGGCAGCAATTTGCCTTTTCTGGCAATTCGCAATGTCGTGTGGAGTAAGTCTTTGTCTAATTTCGCGTTTTTTTTGATAAATGCAATGTTTTCTATAATTTGTTCATGATCACAGTGTATCGTGCTTTTATCATACGACAATACCCAGAAGTCATTTGTTTTGCACAAACGGATGCCTATCATGTTCAAAATTGGGCGTAATTTATTGAAATAGACATTCCTGCTGTTTCGAGCGCTTTCGGGATCCCTGTCCGGCCACAGGAGTTTTTGCAGTTCGTTGGATGTAATGCCTTTTCCTTTGTCTTTTTCTTCACCTAATGTTCTGAAATACAGGATAAAAAATATCTGGCTGATGGTAGGCGTAAAGAGGTGCGAAATGTTAAATCTTCTCAAATCGTGCACCTCAAATACATCCAGCATGTGGATGAAAGGGTATGACGTTTTGCTCTCCTCCGCCTCCACTTTTTTATCCGATTCGTTGCTCAACGCAATAGCTTTCAGGACGGATTTGATACGCAACGTTTTTTGTATCCGTTTCACCGCCAGGAATGTCAGTACGGCTGCGACGACAAGCAGCATCGCGTACAATAATATATAATAAAGCAAGGGAATAATTTTGTTTTTCGCTTGCAATGTGTCCGCCATGCTGAGGGGCGGGTACGAAATGGAGTAAATATCTATCTTGCTGTCGTTGCCTGTCATGTAAGAAGTGACAGCGTAGAGCGCCGAACTGTCTGCCGGTATGAAAAGATCGCAATACGATTCTACATCGTTGAACAGAAACGGGATAGGGTTTCCGAGTTTGCGGAATCCGGGTGTTTGCAGATTGTATTCGTGCAGGAATGCTTGCGTCTCAAAGGTATTGTTCGGGTAGGATAACGTATAAAACGTCTGGCGCTCCCGGTTCACAACCAAAGAGTTGCTGTTTGTGAAGTGTTTATCGACCTGGTCAAGTTCCCATATTTTCCTGACATTCAGTGTATGAGGGTTGATAGCGTACAGGTCGTAATAATTGTGCGGCGATTCGTATTGTTTACCCGAAGCGTTGCCGTACCCGCCGAAAAAGAGCAAAAGCGAATCGTTGTATGCACACATGGACGCGAGGTAACGGGGGTGTATAACGGACGACAAATCAATACTTTCCCATTGATTTGTCGTTTCCGAAAAAGATTGCAGGAGTGCCGAATATTTATGAAATCCGTATCCGCCCAAAGTATATACCGTGCGGGATTTTTCGTCAAAATACTTGTTGTGATGCATGAAGTAGCTTAATGTCAACGAATTATTGTCGTTATCCCATCCCTTTGCGGTAAAATCGAACCGTCCCAGACGGTTTTTCCCGAAATCGTACAATATCAATTGATCGTTTGTACTGTCATACAGCAATTGATTGATTTCCGAGTTAAAAGGAATTCCTTGTTCGGAGTTCACCATATTGGTTACATCTTTTTCCGCATCATAAATATAAATGCGGTCGTTTTTGACGATGAAAATCCTCTTGCGTTCCTTGTCGAAAGCAATTTGGGGATATTTGCCTGTGATCGTAACCGTCGCGCGTTTTTGCCACTCGGTGCGCCGGTCGATTTCCCAAACCGCATTTGTGGCGGTGGCTTTTGTCGACTTGTATTCGTCGAGAACGTGGCCGTCGCTGTGTTTATTTAATTTCCAGTGCCGAACCGGTCGTTTCTTGCTGTCGTATAGTTTGACGTTCTTTAAGATGATTGGCGCAACATCCGTAGTTGCAAAATCGGAATTATTGTTCTTGCCGAAGCAGACGTCGAATTTCTTCAGATGACTGATGTTACAACTTGCCGATTTCGAATGGCCGTTAATGGTAAATTCCATCGTATCGCGGTCCGTGTTGACGATCAGTTCGGCACTTATCCATTTTTCTTCCGAGACTTCCGGTATTTCGGTTGCAAAATTGAAATCCATCAGCGTTGTATTTTTCATGACAAGTACCAAATTATTGGTTTCGATCGTCGAAATCAGATCGATATTAGTTTCCCGGTCGCCGATAATTCTGAATATACATCCGTAAATATCCCGTTCGCGTCTGATTTTAAAATCGAACGTCAAGGTGAAACCGCCCGGTAACGAGAGCGGTTTATCGGGCGTCAGGTTTAGTCCTGTCCTGCTGTCTTTGTCTACTGTAAAAGAGTGAAAATAAAGTCCTTCGTCCACTTTATCCTCCATGCTGTCGGGCCAGGCAAAAGATAATTGGAGAAACGAAAGCAACAATAGCATGGTTTCTTTAAGTCTTTTATTTTTAATTCCGTGTATCAATGGTTTTATAGTATAATCAATTATGTAATGACAAAAATAATCATTTTTTTTGTAATGAAAAGTGTTTTGGATAAAAAAATGCATATTTTGTGTATTATACGACGCAAAGGATACTGAGACGTTAATTTATACTGTGTGCAGTACACAAACCGCATCGCACACAATGTGAATGCTTTAAACTATTTTTTCGCATTGATCTCCGCTTTCAAGCGTTCAATTTTGCGGCGCTGGCGTTTCTATTTCTATTGTTGTTATACTACATTCAAATACAATTAATGTGGTAGGGGATCTCTGGTAAGTCTTATCATTCTATCAGTATTACAACCGGATTCATCTCTTCATCCAGCTCTTTAAGAAACGAAAGGCTTTTATTATTCTTTGCTTCGGGATGCTTTTCCAGCCAATCCATCACTTCCCAGACTTCGACAAGCGAAACAAGCTCGCCCGACGTGCTCATCCCTAAAGGCTTGAACGGCATGAAATGAGTTAAGTCATCTTCAATGCCATCCCCGTTTATGCCGAGTTTTGTTTTGCCCGTGTTCTTGTCGTACAGGCCATTATACAAAACCGATACTTCTCTGGTAAACATCCCCCGGATGCATTGAAAGAAGATAAAACTGTTATTTTCGGAAATATCTGAAATGAAAATCCGTTCACTATTATTCTTTTCACTTCTTCTTTCCTGTACAGGCCAATGGTATTTTCCTGTCTTGAAAGCAACAGATGGAATAAGTTTACTGCCGGAAACCGTATAGACCGTATCTATAAAATCCTGTTTGTAACGAATGTTTTCGTTATTTTTCCATATTCTTGCCGCATGTAAGGCATTGATTTGTCTTATCTGTCTTGCCTGAGTATATTCAAAAATGAAAACGCCTGCACGTACCCAGCTTCCAAGAGATTTATACATGGTTTTTCCATATAAAAGATTGGTTTGATATATATCATCCGTGAGTGGTGTTGTATATGGGAAAAAGGAAGGTACCGTATCTTTCAAACGGCCATTCTTTTCAAAAATACCCAGGGAATATTGACCCGAAGATATGTTTGCTATGTTAAAAGCGTCAAAATATCCGATAATTTCCGAATCCGTTATTAAATAATAGGAAGCCGGTCCGGAAGAAGGGAACACTATTTTGCCGCAAAAATTCCCTTTCATATCATATTTTATCAATTGATCAGGCTTGCGTTCAAAATACAAAAATTCTTCCTTTTCATCCGTCCAACTGAAGCAGTCGGTAAATGCCTCCGAATCCTGTCCGGCGTGTCCGATTTCAGCGATAAAACGTCCGTCTTTTTTGCTGAACAGCAGGCAAGTGCCTGCTGAAGGAAAGGTTCTGTATTCAACTATGATATAATTTTTCAATACTTTTACTATCGGACTTTTGCCTATCAAACCGTCATCCGGCGTTTCCAACGGAATGTAACGGATTGTTTTGCCTAAGTCGGAAACTTTTAAACGGGAAAGATTTTTCAGACCGCTTTCCACGTCAATTACAGCCGGATTCATTGCTTTATTTTCCTGACTGTTCACAGAAAACGAAAGCAATAACAGAACAGTTGTGGTGATTAAATTTTGTTTCATGATTTTACTTTTTTCAATAATACATGCAGACTTTCGCAACGAGAACACAGCATGTCAGTCATGTCTATCCATTTTTATTTTTTACAAAGGTAGCATTTTTCGTCATAAAATCAAAAAATACATAGCTTTGAAGGATGTTATATAAAAGATAGTCTTTTTTATTATCTTGTGCAAGCTGAGAGCTTTTTGTCCTTTGGAATGTATGAGAAAAAGAGAGACCGAAATATAATTTCTACTCGAATCGCTGATTATTTTTTATTTTTTTGCACATTTCAAAGACTTGTTTTATCTTTGGAAAAATTTCTTAGGAAACATTAGCTATGACTTTGGAATATGGAAACAATTTTGGAATGTGGAAACGAGATAATGTCGTTCTGCGGAAGACCATATCTTCCGGGAGTTACTGTTTTTCAAACAGTTCTGGGGGGGGGGGGGGGGGGGGGGGGGGGG
>JAIRZR010000034.1 GCA_031267155.1 Prevotellaceae bacterium
TGGTTGAAGTAACTCCTTTTGCTTTATCTTATTGTAATCTCAGATGCATTTCATTGATTATTAATTATTCTAGCATGGCTCTCATGAATTGTAGCATGTGAATTTATAAAGGAAAGATAGCACTTATTTATTGCATAAACCGAATTTCATTTGAACAATCCGATAAAACCCGTTTCTACTTCCGAAGTACCAATTTCTACTTCGGAAGTACTAATTTATTTCTACTTCGGAAGCACTAAATCCTTGTCGCTGTTGAAACTGAATGATACTGATTATCTACATTACAACTGGATACGATGGATTATTCTGTTCAGTAGAAAGGTTTTTTTATTGCATAAACCGAATTTTGTTTGAACAGCTGTGGCGTTAAATCCCACGCGTGGGATTTCTTCCTGCTGGCCGCGGCGGAAAATTATTCATAGCTGGGCGGGATGCATTCGTCCCGGAAAAAATATGAGGCTGTCTATAAAAATACAGACAGCCTCATGTATAATATATATGACAAAAATTATGGCAGGCCGGGTTTCAGCTGTTTTGGCATGAAATATGTTTCATTTCTCTTATCTTTCGGTACCCAGAATATTGGGGAAGTATAATTATCTTCCGCGCTCACCTTCGAATAGTTTTCGAAATTTGTTGACAGTTCGCTTGCGGGGTATTTGAATCTTTCCCACATTGCGACGGCATTCACGAGCGAGCCGGAAGTAACCGGTTCCAGTTTCGGGTGCCGTGTTCTTCGCAGTTCGGCGAAACATTCGTATGGCTGGAGCATATTCAGGTGGATATACTTTTGCTGCATCAGTATTTCCATCTTGTCCTCAATGCCTGCGGCGGCATTAAACTCCGACTGTATGGTCGAAGCATACCTCTGTATCACTGCTGCGTCGGGCTTTGCGGGATGGACAATCGCGTCCACCTTCGTGGGCATGTTCCCGCAGTAGTCGGGCGAAGCGTTTATCATGTACCAGAAATCCGTTGAATGGACGAGCGCGTCCCTGACATGTTCGCCGGCGCTTTTACCGGTATTTGCAAGTCCCTTGAGCGCTGTTTCGGCGAGCAGCAGGTCGATTTCGCCCAGGGAGAACAGATAGAGCGGCAGCTCGTTGAGTGCAAACGATGCCGGGCTGTAGTAGTTCCATTCGTTTCTCCGCACATAGTTTTCCATTGTGATTCCCTTCGGCGTCACCACCCTTGGAACCCTGATTCCCTTTTCGCGCAGATATCTGTTTCTGTTCCAGTTCATCGACACGCCGGTATATTCCACCTTCTCGAAAGTGGAATCAATGGCATGGCCGCAGACAATTGCGGGCAGCCTCGGGTCGTCTTCCGCAACACGGTACAGCGAATCGCCGCGGTTCATCCTCATCATCATGACGTCGGGAATGCATGTCATGTAGTGCATTTCGTACCATCCTCTCTGAATCAGGCCTCCCGCCCCGTTGCTCAGCCTGTTTTCGTTCGGGTCGGGACACTGGAACGTCAGGTCTTCGGCAGGCAGCTTACTTATTGCCCCGGCGATATGGGTTTTGGCAAAATCCCCTTCGACGCCCGATATGCGTATCGAGGCCTTCAGGCGGTGGGCATTGATAAACCTGACCCATTTATCCACATTTCCCTTAAAGAAAATATCCTGAATCGCAAATGTGGATTTGGCTTTTGCCGACATCTTTTCATATACCGCGGGCAGGCCTTCGGCAATGGCCTTATAATCCCCGATGACCGACCTGTAAATCTCGTCCCCGTCATCGTATTTCGGGAAAAACATGGCATGGGTTCCCCTGTATGCCTCGGAAAAGGGGATTTTGTTGAAAAGATCGACCGCCTGCAGCGCCACGATATTCCGTATCACGGTGGACAGCTGCCCGTAGATAAGGTTGTCGTCGAGTTCGGCGCCCGAAAGTTCGGACAGTTCGTCCGCTATCAGCCCGAAATTTTTCAGCTCACTGTACAGCGCCTTGAACCGGCGGTCATGATTGCCGCTGACCATGCTCGGGTACTTGCTCATGTCGCCGTAGGGATACGCCTCGAACCACTGGCACCAGCTTGCCGAATATGGCACGTATGTAATGATCTGGGCATGGTGTATAAACGAATTTTCGGAACCGAGAAGCCAGTACCATTCCCCGTAATCACCCTTGAAAAAGCGGGTTTGCTGCATGTTTGTGAACAGCCCGGAGATGACATGTTCCGGCTTTGGCGTATATTTGTTGGGATTTTCCCAGAGATCGTCCAGTTCCCTGGTGCACGATACAGTGGCAAACAGAGAGACAATCGAAAGATAAAATATTTTTTTCATTACTTTAATTATAATTGCTGTTAGAAACTCAAGTTAATTTTGAAACCGTAGGAACGCAGTGAGGGATAGACGGAATTTTCGACCCAGCTGTTGCTTCCGAGAGTGGATTCGGAGTCGATATTGTCTATTGTCTTGTAGATGTAGAACAGATTCCTCGCAGTGAGGGTGAACGACAGCTTCTGCAGTTTCAACATGCCGGATATTCTCTTCGGAACGGTGTATGAAAGCGCGATTTCGCGGAACTTTACATAGTCGTTTTTCTGGATATTGTCCGGCTGCCATCCTGTCGATGCGTCGTGGATAAACGACGAATAGTAGTCGCTGGCGCCTATCATCTTTTTGTTCGGCTGTCCGTCGGGCGCTGCTCCGTCCAGAATCAGCCCGTCATGCCGCACTCTTCCTGAAGCGTCCGTCCATTCCTGTCCTCCGTGGGCGGCGTCGCGGTATTTCAGGGTCTGCTTTGTCAGTCCGTTCCCCTTGAGGTAATAGTTGGAATATGAGAGGATTTTCCCGCCAAACTTGTAGTCTATACCTGCCATCAGGTTGACCGTTCCCCAGCTGCCCCTGAAATACCAGTTTGATGTCAGGCCGCCGTATATGTCGGGGTTGATGTTTCCCACATTGATCATGTCCTTCACTTCGGACGACAGCTGATAGAGTCCGCTGGTCTGGTTCACGATTTTTCTTCCCTGATCGTCTCTCAGATAGTCATAGAGCCACAGGTTGCCCATGCGTTTTCCTTCTTCCGCACGGTTGACAACTCCGCTTACCACCGTGTTTTTCTGGCTTATGCCGGGATACAGGTCAATGATTTTGTCTGTCTGTTTTGCCGCGGTCGCGCTCAGTTCCCACTGCAGCGAATTTGTTGCTATGATTGCTCCCTTGACGAAGAGTTCAATACCCTGGTTTCTTGACTTCCCGGCATTTATGCGGATTTCGGACGAGCCGGTACTCTCCGAAAGGGGAACCGACATTATCTGGTTGTAGAAGGTGCTGTTGTAGTATGACAGGTCTATCTCCAGCCTGTTTTTCTCGAACATCCGCAGATTGACTCCCGCTTCGAAATCCCTTTTCCTTTCCGGCTTCAGGTCGCCGGCAAACAGGGACGCGGGTCCCGTGATTTTGTTGATGTGGATATTCGGGGGCGGCAGGGTTTCGATGGAATACGAGCGGTAGGCATAGTATCGCGATGCATCGCGTCCCACATCTGCCAGCGAGAGCCGCAGTTTTCCGTAGTTGATGTGCGGTATCGCGAAATTCTCCGTAAAGTTCCAGGTCAGCGAAACTCCGGGGTAGAAGTACGAGCGGTTGGCTTTCGGCAGGGTGGACGACCAGTCGTTCCGCGCCTGTATCTCGAGGTAGAACATGTTTTTCCACGAGACGGTCGCCTGTCCCATAATGCTGTATCTGGCGTCCTCGCCAAGGCTGTATGACGAAACGTCGGACGAATATCCGGACGGCCATGTTTTCCCGTTCTCCAGCGTCCAGAAATTGTCGAATTTCAGACCTCCGTAAGTTCCGACGCCCACCGATTTTCCGGCATTGTTATAGTACGATCCTCCCACGAAAGATTCGACATTCAGGTTGTTGTCCATAAACTGCCTGCTGAAAAACAGGAGGGCTTCGTAGTTCTGTATCCTGATCCGGTCTCTTTTGTAGGAAAACTTTCCTCCGGAGGGTTCTCCGGTTTCCGGTTTCAGGGATGTAATCCTGTCTTTTCTCGTATATTCCACTTCGGTATAGTCCATTCCTCCGTTTATTTTAAGGGACAGGCAGGGCAGGAACTTCAGCGTCGCCTTGACGCTCGTAACATTGTGCAGCCTCTCGTCGAGGTTGCTGTTCTGAAACTGATTCCACAGCATGTAAAACATTCCCGACACATCCTTGGTGAAGGCGACAGGCCATCCCCAGCTGCTGCCTCCGATGTTCCCGAGTTCCGAGACCGAATTGAGGTATCCGTCATCCGACATGTACATCTTCATTGCCGTACTGATGTCGTAATCGCGGTTGAAGGTTCCCCATGCAACCTGCGTGCTCAGGTTTGGACGCCTGTTGTGGGTATCGGTGAAATAGAGGTTGTTGATAAACTCGATTTCGGCAAACTCCGAAACCTTCATTGTCCCGTTGAAGCTCATGGCGTTTTTTTCCTGCCACATGTTTGCCATTTCGCCGTTGTACTTGTATTTGTTGAAACTCAGACGCATGTTTCCCCTGTCATTTCCTCCCGAAATGGCAACCGACAGATTGTCCGTGCTTCCCCTGCGGAAGATGTCCAGGAAATTATCCCTGTAGGGAAGGTATTTCCTTGTCGTTCCGTCGAAAAACCTGATTGGCGAGCCGTCGAATTTCGGGCCGAAATTGTACCTGCTGCTGATCGTCCGTCTCACGGTTTTTGCTTCGTCCGCGTATTCCAGGCTGTGCTCGCTGGTTCCGCTGCCGTATTCATTCTGGAAATCGAGCATTGTGTACGGCACTTCCCAGGTATGCCCGTAGCTGACGTTTACTCCGAGTCCGCGGGTGCCGGCTCCGTTTTTTGTGGTGATAAGAACCACACCGTTTGCCCCGCGGCTGCCGTAGAGAACCGAAGCTTTTGCGCCCTTCAGAATCTCCATCGATTCAATGTCTTCGGCATTGATGTCGTTGATTCCCGAACCGTAGTCAAAGGAGTTCAGGGGGTCGTAGCCTCTTGTCGACATGTTCGATTCCTCGTCGTAGATGGGAACTCCGTCCACGACAAACAGTGGACGCGTCTTGGCGTCGGACTCCAGCCCCTGCGAGCCGCGTATCTTTATCTGGATGCCTCCCGTAGGTCCTCCCGCAGACGCCTGTATCCCGACGCCGGCAGCTTTTCCGTACAGTGTTTCCAGAGGACTTGCCGTAGCGCCCGCCTTCAGCAGGTCTTCGCCCTTCACGGAACTTACCGCATAACCCAGCGCTCTCGATTCGCGCCTGATCCCCAAAGCCGTAACGACGACATTGTCCAGCACTTCCGTCGCGTCTGACATTACAGCGTCAACCACCGATGACGAGACAGGTATTTCCAGGGACTTAAAGCCGATAAATATAAATTCAAGCGTGCTGCCGCTTTTCGCATTGATGGAATAGCGTCCATCTTCATTCGAAACAGCGCTGTTGTTAGCGCCTTTTTCGAGTATTACGACCCCTTCAAGAGGTTCTCCCCGAACATCCTTAACCGTTCCGGTAACGACGTTCTGGGCATAAATTGCCGTCCCCGACAGGAACGGAACAAGCCATAAAAAAAAATTCACGATTCTTCTCATAATTGTTTTGATCTATTGTGTTTATTATATTTACTTTTATGTATCCATCAAAAAGTGTATTCAAAAATTTGCATAGTATGGCCAGTAAAATCAATCTGCTAAACACGACTTTACACTGGAGATAATTACAAAACTTCCCATATAATGCTTCTGTTTTCAGAAACAAAAAAGTGTTTAAAATGTTTTTCCACGCGAGTTTCCGAGGAAATTATCCCAAAATGCCCGCTGGGATATAACAGGTTGATAATTGAGATTATAGGTTTTTTATTTCTATACTGCGTGCAGGCTGAAATTGTGATATAAAGATATTTCGTGTCTTTTGACGCCGCAGGCGTTTGATGTGGATAAGTCCGTGCAAGCAAAGCACAGCTCGGGGTAAAGGCCCGAAGGAGTTCAATTCCCTGCGGGTTTGATGGGAAGAAACTATTCAACTCCTTACAGAGTTGTGGAGCCTTTATAATTCCCGCAAGATCGGGTGCATTCCAAAATGTCGGACTGTTCAATTTTATCAGCGGTATGGGTAAAACATTTTCAGACTGAAAAAGTCTCCCGCAGGGCTGACTTCCGACTTTTTTAGACTGAAACAGCTACTATTAGACAGTATCGTCTGTGCACAGGCGACATTTTGGAATGCACTCGCAGGATCTGCATGGATTCAAAGCTCGACAACTCTGTTAAGGTATTCCGAAAAACTTTTGACAATCGGATGGTAATCGGAGTTTACCAGGGGCGATGAAATAATGAAATCAGCGCTTGCACGGTTTATCGCCGTAGGAATGTTATATACCGAAGCGATTCGCCACAGAGCTTTTACATCCACATCGTGTGGCTGGGGTTCCATCGGATCCCACAAAAATATAAGATAATCAATTTTTCCTTCGGCAATCAAGGAACCCATCTGCTGGTCTCCTCCCAGTGGTCCCGATTTCAGCTTAGTGATTTTCAGCAAGTCCTTTTTTGCTCCGAGTTTGGCTTTGAGAGCCGTCTCAATCAGACTTCCCGTAGTTCCTGTACAGATAAGGTTGTAGTTCAATAAAGTATTGACATTGAACTCCGACCATTCAACCAGATCCTTCTTTCTGTTGTCATGCGCAACCAGCGCAATTGTCTTTTCTTTTGTCATAATATTTAATTAAATAAAAACATAATTCCGGCACAAAGGTAACTAATATTTATTGCATCAACCGAATTTGCTTTGAACAATCGTATAAAATCCGATAAAACGCGTACTTTTGCAAAAAAAACAGACGGATACGGCAGCGCAGTCGAATAATC
>JAIRZR010000045.1 GCA_031267155.1 Prevotellaceae bacterium
CTGATGATGGCGCAAAACCGGATCGCCGATGTGGTTTCCTATATGGCGTCGTACTGGGTACCGCTCGCAGGTTTCGCCTACCTGCTGTTCTTCGCTCTGAAAGGGTCGGTGAATGTCAATAAAAATATACTCTAACGGAGAAGTCGTTCTCAATACAAGCATATCGTGCCGTTTGAAACGAATGTGGACTTTTTAAACCCCCAGAGCGAAGGGGTGCGTATTTACCTGCTTTCTGCAAAAAACATGCGACGGTGATCCATTGTTATTTTTCACCTTCGAGGACGATTTTCTTCCGCAGACGGATGTCCAATTATTTTCTATTTTTTGTTAGGACATTGTCACTTCAGTTAGAACATCCTCACTTTTATATAAGAGAATTTATGATATGATTCCAAGCATTATATGGCTTAGTTTTGCTTCCGGAAAACGCTTGTTCAAGATCGTGTTTGTAATACAGATTCATATTATCGTCAGCACGTCAAAACTTGATTAGCAGTTCTACGGTAAACTTGTCGAACATTCCTTTGTCCGGTCTTTCGAAATACGCGCTGTAATAAGAGTTTCCTCTCATTTCAGATTCGTTTTTCTTCATAAAATACTCATAATTAAAACGCAGTTCCGCATCCATATAATTTACATCCAGACCGATATTGAAACCTGCCGTCAGACGGCTGACGGCAAATCCTTTCTCAAAAAAATCATATCCCATTGCATCGCCGCGTAAAGTAGGGCTAAGGTATTTCACCATTCTTTTCTTTACCGGAAAACGGCAGGAAGCCTGCAGGTAAGCCGCCGACAGATATGCGCCGGTATTCAGCGAATCTTTAACAACATACTCCGTTTCAACAGCATATCTCCCGTCCGCATAACGCATGTCTGCGCCATAATTGGCAATCCTGTCGCCGGCGACTGTCCTGCCCCCGTAATATTTGACGCCAGCCCTGAATCCCTCCATCGTTCCATATACCAGACGGCTTAGCGCAAAGGGCGATTTCTGCCATTGCGGGTTGTTTATTCCGGCGCCATTATAGACGCCGAGGTGCGCAGTCAGGGGAACGCTTGTGATTTTATAGTCGAGCTGGAGACCAATGTCGCGCACATCGGGATTGACGAACTTTGCCACAAAGCTGCGGTTGGCAAACATATTATAATATTGCGAAACAACATAATTCTCGCTGAACCTTACGATAAACTGTCCTATCCAGAGAGTCAGATTCCCGTGCGGTTTCAACTGGACATATCCGTCCAGAAAAGACAGCTTCCCGTGCGCGCTGTAGTCCACCTGCACCCCGTATTCAACGAAATGATTCAGTTTCCCGCCTGCTTTCACACGGGCATTCCGAAGGTCAAACCTGCCGGTACTGTCATCGAAACAGTACTCCCACCGTGTTTTGATCAGTCCCGATATCCCGGGCGCATAAATGCCTGCAGAGTCGTTCTGTCCTTTGATATACGTTGTACAGAAAGAGATTATCAGCAAAAATATTATTCTTCTCATTCTTTTCATCTGTCTATAACAGTCCTGCAGCGCCTGTGGCAAACAGCATTGCATATCCCAAAATAAATCCGATCAGGCCGACAGTCAATCCTGCTTTTGCCATATCCTTCTGTTTGACCATTCCCGTGGCATGAGCCAGTGCGTTGGGCGGCGTGCTGACGGGCAGGGACATCGCCAGCGAAGCGCTGATGGCAATCCCGATGATTAATGGCTGTATTCCGCCGAACGCCCTTAGCTGCGACTGCATCCCGATACCCACGACCGCAAGGATGGGAATCAGTAGAGCCGCCGTTGCCGTATTGGAGATAAATGTCGACAGCGCCAGGCACAGCAGACCGCTCCCGAGTATCACCAGCAGCGCCGGCAAGGTATTGAAATTGACCGATTCGATAAGCCGCGTTGCCAGACCCGTGTCGTTTAACGCCAGTCCCAGTGCAAATCCTCCGGCGACCATCCATAATACGCTCCAGTTGATTTCTTCCAGATCGCGCCGTGTGATTATGCCCGAGAGGCTGAATATCGCAACGGGAATCATGGCTACCACATTGGCGCTTACGCCGGTCAGCTTGTCGAGCATCCACATCAGAATGGTTATCGCAAAGGTGATATACACAATCAGGGCTTTCGGTCCTTTCTGTACATTGCCTTCGATTTTCAGGTGTACCGTTTTCTGCTTAAAAGGGAAAAATGTTTTCAGTATAAACCACGAAATCACCAGCAACAGAATGGCATACGGAGCCATAAAAGCCATCCACTGTCCGAAACCGATATTCAGGTCAAGACCGGCGGGGTCGTTCAGATATTTCAGCGCAATCGCATTCGGCGGCGTCCCGATGGGCGTACCCATACCGCCGATATTGGCTGCCAGCGGAATCGAAAGAGCCATGGCAATACGTCCCTTTCCATCGCTGGGAAGCGCCTTGAGTACGGGCGCCAGAAACGCCAGCATCATGGCGGCAGTCGCCGTATTGCTGATGAACATCGAGAACAGTCCGGTAACCAGCAAAAAACCGAGCAGGACATTTTCGGATTTTGTCCCGAAAGGTTTCAGCAGCACTTTTGCCAGCAGGACGTCCAGCCCCGTCTTGGTCGCGGCGATTGCCAGAATGAAGCCGCCCAGAAAAAGCATAATGATGGGGTCGGCGAATGTGGCAAGGATTGCCTTGTAACTCATGATGTGTCCCATTTCGCGGGACGTCGCGTTTTCGGCAAGAAACCACAGGCTGTTGTCGGACACCGTAAGCAGGAGCAGCGTTATCACCAGCACCGATGTACACCACGACGGAACAACTTCCATCACCCACATCAGTACGGCTAACACGAATATGGCAACTACCCGCTGCTCGACGACCGAAATGTCGCCAAGCTGCAGCATCTCCGGCGGCGCAAACCACACGCCGAAAAACGCCAGGCACGCTATACTCAGGGTCAGCAATGTTTTTACCCGGTATTTCTTCGATACCTTTCTTAACAGTCTTGATTTTTGCAGTTCCTCAAGCAAATGGAACCCTCTGAATAATTTATACATATCTCTATTTATTTTTTAGTGTTATACAATTGTTTTTCTGATGTTTTCTGCCGCCTGCACCATGTTTTTCAGGGCTTGTACGGTTTCGTCCCAGTTCCGGGTTTTCAGTCCGCAGTCGGGATTTACCCACAGTTGACAGGCAGGAATCAGTTTCATTGCCTTGCTCAACAGGTTTTCCATTTCGGCGACCGAAGGGACGCGGGGCGAATGAATGTCGTACACGCCGGGTCCGATGTCGTTCGGATACTTGAAGTTGATGAATGCATCCAGCAGTTCCATCTGCGAGCGGGAGGTTTCGATGGTGATTACATCCGCATCCATGGCGGCAATGGAGGCGATTATATCGTTGAACTCCGAATAGCACATGTGCGTATGTATCTGCGTTTGGGGCTGAACGCACGCCATCGACAGTTTAAATGCTTTAACCGCCCAGTCCAGGTATGCGGCATAGCCGGATTTGCGCAGGGGCAAGCCTTCGCGTATGGCAGGCTCGTCAACCTGAATAATCCGCACGCCGGCACGTTCCAGATCCGACACTTCGTCGCGGATAGCCAGGGCAATCTGCATGGCTGTCGCCGAACGCGGCTGGTCGTTGCGCACGAAAGACCACTGCAGGATGGTTACGGGTCCCGTGAGCATGCCCTTTACGGGCCTGTCTGTAAGCGACTGTGCGTAGCATATCCAGTCAACCGTCATGGGTACGGGACGCGAAACATCGCCGTATATGACGGGCGGCTTTACGCAGCGCGAACCGTAACTTTGCACCCATCCGTTTTGCGTAAAGGCGAACCCGTTCAACCGTTCGCCGAAATATTCAACCATGTCGTTGCGTTCAAATTCGCCGTGCACCAGTACGTCCAGTCCGATTTCTTCCTGAATTTCGACGGCTTCCCGCGTGAATGTTTTGACTGCTTCCTCATAGTCCTGACAGGACATAATTCCCTTCCTGAATTTTGCACGGACTTCGCGCACGTCCCCTGTCTGCGGGAAAGAGCCGATAGTTGTCGCCGGCAAAACAGGCAGCCTGAGCGTCGCGGACTGCAGTTTCTTCCGTCCCTCGAAAGCCAGTCCCCTTTCCATGTCCTTATCCTGAATGGCGGCGACGCGGGCCTGCACGCTTAAATTGTTGATGAGCGCGGACGAGATGCGGCTTTGATGCGCTTTCCGGTTTGCAGTCAGCCGGTTCTCTGTTTCCTTATCCGGCAGAGAGGCGGACAGTCTGGATAAATCGACCACTTCGTCCAGTTTTTGCCGGGCAAACGACATCCAGCGCTTTACTTTGCCGGGGAGGATATCTTCGTCCGTTTCCAGATCCAGGTCGCAGGGGCTGTGCAGCAGCGAACACGAGGGAGCAATCCATATCCGTTCTTCTCCCAAAGCCCGGATCGCCCGATTGATGAGGGCAAGCGAGGCGTCGCAGTCATTTTTCCAGATGTTTCTTCCGTCCACAATTCCAAGGGAAAGGGACATGCTGTCCGGGATTTGAGCAAGTACGCCGTCCAACTGTTCCGGCGCCCGCGCCAGATCGATGTGCAGCGTGTCCACGGGCAGCGGGCAGACAAGCGGAAGATTATCGCCCAATTCGCCGAAATAGCTTGCCAGCAGTACTTTGATTCCCGGACACTCCTGCGCGAAATAACAGTATGCTTCCCCGAACGCCTGCTTCGCCGGATCATCCAGATCAAGCGCCAGACAGGGTTCGTCCATTTGTACATAAGTTGCTCCCGCCTTCTTCAGATTATCCAGAACCTCCTTATACACAGGCAAAATATTCTTCAGCAGATCAATCCGGTGAAAACCTGCTTCCTTTTCCTTCCCAAGTAAAAGATAGCTGACGGGACCCAGTATCACCGGCTTGGCATTTATCCCCTCCTGCCGGGCTTCGACAAATTCGCCGATAATGTCCGTACAGACAAAGCTAAAGGTTTGATTCCGGTAAAATTCGGGGACAAGATAATGGTAGTTGGTGTCGAACCATTTCGTCATTTCGAGGGCGGTGATGTCCTTGCCGCCTTTTTGATAGCCTCGCGCCATGGCGAAGTAAAGGCTCGGGAATGACTTCTTTTCCTCCTGCACGAGCGGGAGGAAACGCGGAGGAATGTTGCCGAGCATCAGGCTGGTGTCCAGCACATGGTCGTAATACGAAAAATCGTTTGTGGGAATAAAGCCGATACCGGCTCCCTGCTGCAATTTCCAGTTTCCCTGCCGGATTTGCTGACCGGCCTGCAGCAATTCTGCAAGTGTAATTTTGCCTGCCCAGTAGTTTTCACAGGCTTTTTTCAATTCACGCCGGCTACCAATTCGCGGATAGCCTAAATTGTGCGTTCGCATACTTTTAACTTTTTAATTATTAATAATCAGTTAAAAGCTCTTTTGAACTCAATGCTTAACGGGAAAAAAAATTAGAGGAGGGTAAAAAATGCACGCAATACACTTTCTCTATCAATATGAGAGGAAATATGCATGTTAAATCTTGCTCGACTCTGCTTTTTTCGCGAAAGCATCGCCAAACCGGTTAAAGGCAGGTCTCCTGACTTACTCTATCCTGTGCGCCTTCCCAAAGATTTTACCTCAGTGGCACATTGCACAGAACTGTTTTTTTTTTTTAGAGCTTACAGTTGCGCGACAGTCCGTGATTTTCACACGGTTCCCTTTTAATTCCGTCTAAAACGGAACACCTTGACGGTTGATATGTAAAAGAACTTTTCCGGGCGCAAAGGTAATTGTTTTTCTTATACAGACAAGAAATCGGGAGATTATTTTTCCGGCGAAGAGAGAGGTCCATTCTTTGATATGCTGGTTTACACGAAAATACAAACACGATCTCGAGGTTTCCGAAGGCAAAATTAAGCCATGCTTGGGATCATATCATAAACAATTTATAGTATCACCCTTTCAGGGTTTTCAGATAGTGTTGATTGTTGTTTTCTATAATAATTTCAACCCTTCGGGTTTATCCAATAATAATATGTTTTAATATCAACACAAAAATCCCGAAGGGATGTTATTTTTATAGCAAAACAACAAACACAAACCTTACAAAACGCCGAAGGCGTGACATTATTGTAATTCATAAAATGGAACGCGATTATTTTTCAGCAGGATCAACATTTTTAACACCCCACTCTTGTGTTTGCTGTTGCTATTGATGCTTCTAACGGGGAACAATCTGTCAGGGACAGATTTGATACACAGACAGAATGTCGAAATAAAGGATTATCTGTACGGGATAATCCTTTTGATATTCTGGAGTGTCTTATGCCTAAAAAACTGTTTGCAATAATTTTTTCCGCAACAGCGCCTCAAAATAATATTTCGCCCTTTTTTCCCATTTTGATTGCGATTAAAAAAAATCATGTATATTTGCACCCTCAAAACGGGAAAGACCTTTTGTAATGGAAAGATGCCGGAGTGGTCGAACGGGACGGTCTCGAAAACCGTTGTACTCGTAAGGGTACCAAGGGTTCGAATCCCTTTCTTTCCGCAAACAGTTATACAGTCGACGGGAAATGAACTTTTTACTGGACAGAAGAATAACAATCAGCATGTTGTTTATCGCGCTTACCTTTCTGGGGTATGTATCGTACAGACAGCTTCCTGTGGAATTGTTGCCGGGGGTTGAGCTTCCCGTTCTTTTCGTTCAGGTATCCTCGCAGCAGGATCTGGATCCATCATACGTTGAAAACAAAGTCATTATCCCTTTAGAAGGAGCCATAAGCTCGACGGGAGGCGTGGAAAACATACAGTCCACCGTGGACAGTCGTCAGTCGCTCATCAAAGTCGAATTCAAGAAAAACATCAACTTCAACCTCACCTCGCTCAGGCTGCAGGAAAAAATCAACGACGTATCCGCCACCCTGCCCGAAGGTTTTTCGGTACATGTGCAGAAAGTTGATACCCGGCAATTCTCCAACAACTTCATGATCCTGCAGGTACGCGGTTCGGGAGGGACAGACAGAGTACGCAACGTCGTGGACAGGGATATCCGTCCCGATCTGGAAAATATCGACGGCATAGCTGCCGTAAACATCTATGGCGGAAGGGAAAAAGCCATCGAAGTGCAGCTTGAGCCGGAAGTCTGCAGGGCGCTGAACCTGACGCCGGGACGCATCAGTTCCCTCCTGTCGCAAAATACCATGGAAAAGGCTTTTGTCGGCTTTGCCACCGAGCCGGACGGCAAATATTTCGTTCACGTAAACTCGTTATACACAAAAGTATCCGATCTCGAAAACATTGTTGTCGCTCCGGGTCCGATACTGCTGAAAGACGTTGCCGAAATATTTTTCGACCTCAAGGCGGAAACCTCCTACAGCCGCGTTAATGGAAAGGAAGCCGTATCGGTGTCGCTGACAAACGATTCCCAGGCAAACCTGATCGAAGTCTCCCACCGTGTGCTTGAGGCGATAAAAGTCCTCAACGAAAAACTGGTTTCGCATGACGTGGAGATTGTCGTGCAGGAAAACAGCGCCGAAACAATGGAAACAAACATCAATCAAATCATTGAGCTTGCCCTTGTTGGAGGATTGCTGGCGATTTTTATCCTCTGGGTATTTCTGAGGAACATTCGCCTTGTGTTTTTCATTGCCCTGTCCATACCGATTTCCGTTTACACGGCATTCAATTTTTTCTATGCCTTCGGGATAAGCATCAACAGCCTGACCCTGGTCGGGATGGCTCTGGCAATCGGAATGTTGCTGGACAACAGCGTCGTGGTGCTCGAAAACATATACCGCCTCTCGGGAACGGGCTGCAGTCCCGAACATTCGGTAACGCAGGGAACTAAGGAAGTATGGCGCTCGATACTTGCGGCTACGCTTACGACCGTTACTGTTTTTCTGCCGTTTATCTTTTCCGACAACTTTCTTGTCAAGATAATGGGCAGGCACATAGGCGTATCCATCATATCCACCCTGTCCATATCGCTTTTCGTAGCCCTGCTTTTCATCCCGATGGCGAGCTATTCGCTGCTGAAGCGGAAAAAGGCGAAAAATATCTTTTACGAGAAAGTATCTGTCACACAGCGTTCCATACAGATCTATCTTGTGCTTCTGAAAACCTGCATGCGCAATCCGGGAACAACTATATTCAGCTCCGTTGTCCTTCTGTTTGTGACGCTTGCGCTTGCCATGACTTTTGATCCCCGGACGATGAAGGACATCGAATCCGACAGGTTTACGATTTCCGTAAAAATGGAAACGGGCAACACGCTTGAGACTACCGATCTGGCGGTGAGGGTCATTGAAGACCGTCTCGAAGAATTTCCCGAAAAGGAGGAACTTATCTGCCGCGTCATGGAACAGGAAGCCGCACTGACCTTTATCCTCAAGAAAGATTACCGGAAAATACTGAAACGGGATATTCCGCTTATCAGACAGGAGGTTCTCAGACTGCTGCACAACATCAGGGGCGCCGAAATCTCTCTGGGACAGGCTACAGGCGGAGGCGGAAACAGCGGGGACGACGCTCTGGGCGGACTGGCGAGCTTCATGCGTTTTCTCGGGATAGGCGACAACCGGGAACGGATTGTCATCAAGGGTTCCGATATTGAAACGATGCGCATCGTGGCCGAAAATCTGCGCTACTATATTGACGAACAGGATTTCATTCAGTATTCGCATGTCTCGTATCCCAGCCGCCAGCCGGAACTGATTCTTAATTTTGACCCCATGCTGCTGACATCGTACGGGATATCGCACGCCAATATCGCCGCCGGAATAGCGGCTCTCAATCCGGAAATTTCGTCAAATGCCTCATTCAAGGTAGGCAACGAAATCTACGACATCATTATCCGCAATATCGAACCCGAAAAAACCGGGGAAGAACAGGAGCAGAATCAGGAACAGAAAAGGAAGGACAATACTGTGGACGATCTCCGCAGGGCGCTGATCCGCACCGATAACGGAGGCGCGTATGAGCTTGACGATATTGCAGATATCGAGCATGGACGCGGACGCTCGCAGATCAGACGCGTCAACAGGGACAAGCAGATTCAGGTTTTCTACGCTTTTTCGAGGGAATCCGAATCGTCAAAATCCCTGCTGGAATCGTACCGCGCCGATATCGACCAGCTTGTCAACAGATATAACCTGCCTGCCGGCGTTGCTGTCGAAGTGTTTCACGAAGAAGACGATTTCGGGGAATTCAAGTTCCTCATTTTTGCCGCCTTTATCCTGATATTCATAATCCTGGCATCGGTATTCGAGTCGGTGGTTACCCCGTTTGTACTCTCGTTTTCGATACCCCTGGCAGCCATCGGTTCCCTGCTTGCCCTTGTCGTTACGGGCAACAGTCTGCTGACAGCCAACACGCTTATCGGCTTTCTGATTCTTCTCGGCGTGGTTGTCAACAACAGCATCATACTGATCGATTATGCCAAAATACTGCAAACCAGGGGATACACTCGCAACCGTTCCCTGATGACGGCAGGCCTGTCGCGTGTCCGTCCGATACTGATAACGGCTGTAACAACGATAGTTGCGATGTTTCCGCTTGCCATGGGCGACACCGAATATGCGGGAGCCATCGGAGCGCCATTTGCGATCACCGTTATCGGAGGCTTGATATTTTCCACGCTCCTGACTCTGGTGCTTGTCCCGACAGCGTGCGCGGGACTTGAAAATACGCTGAAATGGTACCGCACGCTTTCCCCAAAAATACAGCTTTTCCATCTGGCGCTGTACATTGCCGGGATTGCGGGCATATATTTTAATGTTGAAGGACTGATCTGGCAGATTATCAACTTTATCGCGCTGACGATACTGATTCCGGGAGCTACATATTTTGCACAGAGCAGCCTGCGCCGCGCCAATGCGAAACTCATTGATCCCGGCGAGAATATACACATTGTAATACGCAATCTTGTCAAGATATACGATCGTCCGGGACGTTTCAAGCGTCAATGGAACAGCGGACTGTTCACGCGCAGGCGCCTGCAGATATCCAATGAGTACCGCCGCCTGAAAGATTTTGTCAATGCCGTGTGGCAGTATGCATTATATGGATTTGCCATCTATTTTACTTATTACTATCTGAAAAACAAACTGTGGATTTTTATCTTTTCGTTTATTGTCTATGCCGCAACGCTGTATTTGTGGCGAAATATACGGCAGTATCTGCGCTACCGTTTCGATAACAGTAAATTAACGCGGCTTGCAGACAGGTTTGCCTTTTGGGCGATTCCGGCATTTGTCATTGCCGGGATGTTCCGCAAACTCGGAAGTCCGAATATGGTGAGCGTTATAGCGGTTCTATGGATTATATGCCTTGCAGTTTACAGGACTTCAGTCAATTTGCAGGAAAAGGACGTCAAGGTGGAAAGGGCGAAGGGACGCCTGAGACGCTCGTATTACCGCATGGTGAAAAAGATTCCGGTACTCGGGAAACGGCGGAAACCTTTCAAAGCATTGAGGGGCGTGTCGTTCGAGATTAAAACCGGAATGTTCGGACTGCTGGGACCCAACGGAGCTGGAAAATCAACCTTGATGCGCATCGTCTGCGGTATTCTGGAACAGAGCTACGGAAGCATCTGGATCAACGGACTGGATACGCGTGTGTACCGGGAAGAACTGCAGAGCCTTATAGGGTTTCTACCGCAGGAGTTCGGGACATACGAAAATATGACTTCCCTGGAGTTTATGGACTATCAGGCGATGTTGAAGAATATAAGCGACCCGATTGTCCGCCGCGAGCGTATCGAATACGTACTCAAGGCGGTACACATGTACGAGCGACGCAACGACAGGATAGCCTCGTTTTCCGGCGGAATGAAGCAGCGCATCGGTATTGCCCTGATTCTGCTCCATTTGCCTCGCATACTTATTGTGGACGAGCCTACCGCCGGCCTCGACCCGCGCGAACGTATCCGTTTCCGCAATCTTCTCGTCGAGCTGAGCAAGGAGCGGATCGTCATTTTCTCGACGCATATTATCGAGGACATATCAAGCTCGTGCAATCAGGTGGCGGTAATCAACAGGGGCGAACTCCTGTATTTCGGCGATCCGGTCAGGATGGTCGGCATGGCGGCGGGAAAGGTCTGGCGGTTCTGCGTCGATAAAACCGCGTTCGAAAATGAACTGGATAAACCCCGGATTGTACACCACATGCAGGACGGCGATTTGATACAGGTCAGATATCTGTCTGCCGAACAGCCTCCCTTTGAGGGTGTAACGCAGGTCGAGCCAAATCTTGAAGACGCTTATCTGTGTCTTCTCAAAAATATACACGGGGAGGTAAATAATTAAAAACAACAGCAGTTATGACAGTAAATCACTTGATACGCATTCTTCCGAAGCTGGTGAAATATAATCTTAAAATCATATTCGCCGGCAAATTTGTCTGGTTCATACTTGCCGCTCTGTTTTTCTTCGGTCTTTTCATGTTCCGGGCGGCATGGGACAGGGCGGAAATAACGGAGGAACTGATATATACCCTGCTGCTTTTCCCAAGCATGCTCCTTGTTTTCTATCCTTCGGTGTTCGGCATACAGAACGACCAGGACGCCCGGATTCTGGAACTGCTCTTCGGGATTCCGAACTATAAGTACAAGGTGTGGGTAGTGCGCCTGATGATGATATATGTGGCTCTGTTTTTTATACTTATACTGTTTTCGTGTTTTGCGGTGGTCATGCTGTACCCGGTCAATCAGCTGGAAATGTCTTTCCAACTGATGTTCCCGATTCTGTTTTACGGAAATCTTGCCTTCATGTTTTCTACAATGACCCGCAGCGGAAACGGCACGGCAGTGATAATGATTGGAATAGCCATTGTAATCATTATCTTCCAAAGAGACACCTACTGGAATGTGCTACTCAACCCCTTCGCTTCACCCCGTGACATGCCGCCGTTTATCTGGGACGGTATTATCCTGAAAAACCGCGCCCTGCTGCTGGTCGCAAGTATTGTCTGGATGATGAGCGGCCTGTTCTATCTGCAAAAAAGAGAGAAATTCATATAGAGTTAAAAACTGAAAGTTAAAAATTAAAAGAGCTGACGCACGTTGGACAACTTTTAACTCTTAACTCTAAAGGAGTTAAAAAATTAAGAACTAAAAGCTAAGAGGCACGTTGGCTATGTCATGTCCTGAAAGTATACACATTTTTTTTTATTATTACATTCATTTTTTTTTATCAATTTTCACCTTTTATTTTAGTTTTTTTCCACCTCCCTTCGGGGGGCGCGGCAAAGGTAAACAAAAAAATTAAATTAGCTGTGAAACTGTCTGTGTGCTATAAAAAAGTTTCAGCGCAACAGTTTCCGGCTTTCCACCTCCTTGCAGTACACTCATTTGCTGGATGGCGATTCTGTTTAGCTTTATCAGCCGTTCGCGCTGGGGAAGTCCTTCGTGGATGAGTATGGCGTTGATGTTTTCCATGTTCGACAGGCAAATCAGCTCGTTGATGGTGGCATAGTCGCGGATATTGCCCTTCAGGTCGGGGTGAGCCTCGCGCCATGCTGCGGCGGTCATGCCGAATAGCGCCATGTTCAGCACGTCGGCTTCGCCGGCATAAATGACGGATGTTTGCTGCGGCGTCAACTCCTGCGGGATAAGGTTTTGCTTGATGGCATCGGTGTGGATGTGGTAGTTGATTTTTGCAAGTTCACGCTTTGCCGACCAGCCAAGGGCTTTCTGTTCTTCTTCCTTGAGGGGTTGAAATTCCTTGACGACATACAGTTCAAATTCTATTGAAATCCAACTTGCGAATTTGAATGCAATATCTTTGTGCGCAAAAGTCCCTCCATAGCGTCCCGACTTTGAAATCAACCCAATGGCAGCGGTGGTTTCAATCCATTTTTGCGGTGACAGGGTAAAGGCATTTAATCCTGCCTCTTTTTTAAACCCCTCGAATTCGAGGGGTTTAAAAAGGGGGTTATATAAGCATTCCCATATCCCCAAATACTCAATTGTATTTCTATTACGCATCCAGTTTCCTATCACCGCATTGGGGTCGGCGGTTTTGAATTTTGCGATGTCGGTCAATGAAATATAATCGACGCCGTTTATCTGTATAACGGTTACTTCGGTGTTTTTTACATTTATCTTTGCCATATCCTGTTCCTAATTTTACATTTATGATTTGCAAAGGTAACTAATATTTATTGCATCAACCGAATTTGCTTTGAACAATCGTATAAAATCCGATAAAACGCGTACTTTTGCAAAAAAAACAGACGGATACGGCAGCGCAGTCGAATAATC